>JANNWQ010000031.1:0-2809 GCA_031408595.1 Acidobacteriota bacterium
TTATCTCGCGTAAAGATTCAAATTCCTTGCCGCAGGGCGTGCAGTTCTTCACGTGAGCATCCATTTCGACGTCAAGATCGATCGCTCGACCCGGGTCGCGTTCAACAATTTCCTGAAATTCTTCACAGTTCATCACTTACCCCTCTACTTTCCGGCGGCTTGTTGCCTGTCCTTAAATCCGTGCTTCCGTGCGTATTCTGCAAGGTCGTTCCTGAGTATCTTCCGTGCCCGAAACAGCCGCGACATCACGGTTCCGATCGGAAGGTCGACAATTTCGGCGATCTCTTTGTATGAAAGCTCTTCGATGTCGGCCAGGACGAGAACGCTGCGGTAATGTTCGCGAAGATTGCCGACCGCAGCAATCATTTCTTCATCCGTAATGTGCTCGGAAACCTGCGGCTCAAACGGCACGTTTGAGAGAATCAGCTCATCGACATCTTCGACAAGCCTCAATCTAAGCAAGGTCTTTACGCGCTTCATGTTGTGGTTGTAAAGGATTCGCGTTAGCCAGGCCTTGCAGTTCGTGCCTTTTTCGTACAAGTGATACGACCTCATTGCCTGAAACATCGTTTCCTGAACGAGGTCTTCGGCGTCTGTTTGGTTTCGCGTGAGCCACATCGCGGTGCGAAAAAGATCGCCGCGATATTGCAACGCCTCGCCCTCGAATGCGTGCCACTTGTTTTCATTACTTTCCAGCCACTTTAGTCCGAACATCGTTTATAGAATAACCACAGATCACCCGTCCCGTTTCCAATATTCGCGGTTTGTCGATTTTTATTTCCAAAACAGCTTGTTTTTAAACGATCAAGGGCCGCTTTTGAATCGCGGCCTGATCGCCGGTCGGCTCTTTGGAGAGGGATTCCGACAAACCATCTCCATCGAGCGACCAAATTTAGACCGATAAGCTACGGCAGTACGGTCGAAGGGATCGTGACCATAAGATTTCCTTCGGAAACGTTCGTGCCGCCACCCATGACCAACGTGCCAGGCTCGCGAAAGCCGCCGAGGAACGATGCGAGGTTGTTTTCGTTGAAGATATTGTGAACAGAACCGGCGCTGATGGCGATAGCGTATCCAAAACGGGTTATCACGTTGTTGTAAATGTTGTCGCCACGCGGGCCATCGGGCCCGGCACCGGCCGCCGGATTGTAGCAGATACCGAGAAGGTTAAATCCGGGCGTCGCCCCGCCGACGATCATGTTCTCAAAGATACGATTTCCAGTCGAACCGGCTCCGCGAACAAAAACTCCGAGGTTGACGGACGAGATAACATTCTTATTTACGGCGACCGCGCGTCCATTGACGATCAGAATGCCGATCTCGGTCGGCCCGCCGACAGGCGCGAGGCCTTCGCCGGTGATCTGTAGATTCTCAACGACGACATTTGTCGACGACGAGACCATAACATTCGCGTTAAAGCTGCCGATCTTACCATTTCGTACCGAAACGCCGGTTGCCCCGACGACCGCAACCCCGCGGCCGGTACCTTCCGTCCGTGTCGAGACCGAATAACCATTGAGGTTGAGCGTCACATTCGACGCTGTGATCACGATGCCGTCGCCATTGCTGACGCGAATATCGTCGTTCAGACGATAGACACCTGAACGCGTGATATTGAGCGTCCGATTGCCCGAATGCCAATTAATCGAAGTCTCCACCTCTCCTTTTTCCTCTTGCGAAAAGGCCACCATGTTGAGCGACAATGCGATAATTGCCAAAACCAATACCTGAAACACTTTGTTTTTCATCCTAAATACTCCTGTAAAGCTGCTAAATTTATTTCCAAGACACACGTCTACCCCACAGCTCATAGTTCCAGCTATCGAAATTACTTCGCGTCGTGCAAAAGTGTGTACGCTGCAATAATGTTCGTTTTCGGATCGGATATTCCACAATCTCGTGAAATATTTATCCCTGCAGAAAATACCAGCGATATCGCCGTCATCTCTTCAAAAACCGCAGATCGGTTGGAATTGTATTCGCGGTAGGTTTGGTTTCCATGAATTGCCACTAGCTTCAGCTAGTGGAAACGGTTCTAGCAAGGATTTCGGGCTTTAGCCCAACCTGGCCAAAGCTCAAAGTTGTTCGGCTAAAGCCGAAGAGCCCTCTTCTGCAATCCGTCCACCAGCTAAAGGTAGTGGCACTTCATAAATCCGGAAACTCTACGAATCTTGTCCCATTTTGTCCCACGACCCCGATGGGACAAATAAGTACGTGTACTTGCAACATTTAAGAGCCCATTTTACCTCCAAAATCGCATATATTTGCAACAAAGTGTCACAGCCTACCACAAATGCCGTAACTGTTGTCTTACCAACAGTTACGATATTTTATAACTTCGCAAATACAGTTTTTCTCGAGTGGGCTGTAATACAAAGTAATGCTCTTGTCTTACATCCCACAAACCGCTCTTTCTACCACCCAAAATTATCAAAGATCAGCCAGAAACCCCGACACCGCCGCAATTTTCCCGCTTCGACACTACCACGCCGCCCGCCCGATCGAAATACCGATCCGCCGCTATCGCCGATAACGTCATAATTCGCCGATAATGTCGATAAGTTTGTCCGCGAAACACACGAAAAGAACGAAAGGCGAAGCAAAGCAGCCGCACGTTTCCGACGAGGCGGATTGAGCCGTCTCCCCGCGTTTCGCGGCAGATAGCCACGCCGTTCACGGCGTGGAGCGATTAACAGAACGACTCCGAGGGCGTCTTAACGTCCTTTTTGGTAAACACGGATCACTGGGCAACGACTGATTCGCTCGCCGTCGGGGATTTGTTGGATGGTTACGATCTGCAAGTTGTCGA
>JANNWQ010000032.1:0-2550 GCA_031408595.1 Acidobacteriota bacterium
CTATCGCCTCATCAACCGTGTTTTTTTGCTTCTCAGCGATCGGGCTCATTCAAAAAGATGACCAGATTTTAGCACTCTTTTGATGTAAGTGTGAGCGTTTGGTGTTGCAGTTTCGAAATATTCGAGGGGGAACTAGCGCGAACAAAACAATGGCGTGAAGCCGTTGGACTCCACGCCATCTGCTCTACAAGCTAGTTCGAACTAGTTCACGGGCTTAATGGTCTCTACCGGCTTGGTGCCACGGTTCTTACGCATTTCCTGGTGGCGGGTTTTCATTTCAGTTTTTCGTTTCTCGATCTCCGCCTTTTGCTCGGCGGTCAGGATGTTTTGGATCTGATCGTGAGCCGTTTTACGCTTAGCCTGCATCTCGTCGCGGATAGTTTTTACACGAGCTTTTTGGGCATCGGTGATGGTGCCTCCTTTCTTGGCATCGCGGATCGCTTTGAGTTCGTCACGAAGGGCCGGGCTCGGCTTGTTTGCTTCGCGGAATGACTTTAACTGCTCTTTCTGAGCGTCGGTCAGGTTGATGCTGCGGAGGCCTTCGCCACGCATTTTGCCATGACGGCCCAAGGCACCCATGCCGCGTTTGCCCATTTTACGGTCGCCAAAGCGTTTGTCGCCACGCTCTGTCTTAACGGCCTTGTCGGTCGTCGCTTCGGTCTTGGTCTCCTGAGCAAATGAAACGGTCGTGAACGCAAGAGCTGCGATCGCGAGTGTCAGTATCGAAAAGAATCGTTTTGATTG
The DNA here is from genome assembly GCA_031408595.1 of Acidobacteriota bacterium. Taxonomy (GTDB): domain Bacteria; phylum Acidobacteriota; class Blastocatellia; order Pyrinomonadales; family Pyrinomonadaceae; genus OLB17. The sequence goes on from JANNWQ010000032.1 coordinate 745, forward strand.
CATAGCTGTATTTTTTACCTCGTTATAATTTAGTCAGCTTTCGCTGTTCGCATACTAAGACGCCGGTGAAAGCAGTTTGGTCGAAAGTTTTTGGTAAAGAAGTGTAAAGGCATGTGAGAAGACCTTTGAACGCAGAGGCCGCAAAGAACGCAGAGATTGGGGCAAAAGGATAATTCTTATCTCTGCGTACTCTGCGATCTCTGCGTTAAAAATTCGGACACACTTAACATTTGCGTTCTGACAAGCTAAAATGCGACATTTGAACGAACATTTGGGGCCGTCTTATTGAATGAGATTTTTATCCGAACTTAATTCGCCTGCCGATCTGCGGCAGCTTCGCGTCGAGGACCTGCAAGAGGTTGCCGACGAGGTGCGCACATTTATTATCGACACGTGTTCGCGTGTCGGCGGGCACACCGGGGCGAGCCTCGGGGCGGTCGAACTGGCGGTCGCAATGCACTATGTTTTTAACACACCGTCGGACAAACTTGTCTGGGATGTCGGCCATCAGGCGTACGCGCATAAGATATTGACAGGCCGCCGCGACGAACTTCATACGATCAAAACTTACGGTGGATTATCAGGTTTCCTCAAACGTGACGAGTCGCCTTATGATGCTTTCGGTGCAGGGCACGCTTCGACATCGATCTCGGCGGCATTGGGAATGGCCGTTGCCCGCGATACTAAAAAAGAAGACTTTCACGTGTGTGCGATGATCGGCGATTCGTCGCTCGCGGGCGGAATGGCAATGGAAGCCATCAATCAGGCCGGCCATCTCAAATCGCGTCTCATCGTCATATTAAATGACAACGGAATGTCGATTGCTCCGGCTGTCGGCTCGCTTAGCGGCTATCTCAACCGCATCAAAGAAGCTCAAAGCTACCAACACCTCAAAGAAGAGATCGGCGACGCCCTCGAAAGCGTGCCTGGCATCGGCGGAAAATTGCGTGCGGCGGCAAAGTCGGTAAAAGACGCGATCGCGGCGGCCGTTTTGCCCGGAGCTTTGGTCAACGAACTAGGCTTCAAATACATCGGCTACGTCGATGGCCATAACGTTTCGAATCTCGTAAAAGCTCTCCAAGAAGCGAAAAAGGTCGACGACGGCCCGGTCATTGTTCACGCTCTGACGACGAAGGGCAAAGGCTTTCCGAATCCTGAAAAGAACTATTACGCCTATCACGCGACCGGCCCATTCGATCCGAAGACCGGCTTGCCGTATAAATCGAGCAAAGTCGCCGCACCGTCGTACACTGCCGTTTTTGGCCAGACGATGTGCGAGCTGATGGAGCGTGACTCGACGATCGTCGCACTTACTGCAGCGATGCCGGATGGAACGGGTGTGGACAAGGTTTTGGAGAAATTCCCCGAGCGTTCGTTTGACGTTGGTATCGCCGAGCAGCACGCGATCACATTCTGTGCGGGCATGGCGTGCGAAGGTTTGAAGCCCGTCGCGGCGATCTATTCGACGTTTTTGCAGCGTGCTTTTGATCAGGTGCTACATGACGTTTGTCTGCAAGACCTCAATGTCACGATCGCGATGGACCGTGCTGGCATCGTCGGAGCCGACGGCCCGACCCATCACGGTTTGCTCGATATCGCCTATCTTCGAGGATATCCGAATATCGTCCTGATGGCTCCCAAAGACGAGGCCGAGCTTCGCGACATGATGCTTACCGCCATCGAACACCCCGGTGCAGCCGCGATCCGCTATCCGCGAGGCAATGGTTTCGGAGTCGATATCAGTGAATTTCCCAAGAAAATGGAGATCGGCAAAGCCGAGGTCGACCGCCGCGGTGGCGGTTCCCG
>JANNWQ010000033.1:0-4176 GCA_031408595.1 Acidobacteriota bacterium
GGGAAGCATGGAAAACGCGAGATGCCAAGTGGACCCAAGAGAACGCGTCGGAAAAATTCGTCGGACTCGGAACCGCTGGCCGAATGGACAAAGCTGCTTCGATCAAGTCTTACACCGAGCAAAAATGCGAGATCAAGAGCTACTCGGTATCGGACGATCAAATGCAAGTGGTCGGCCCTGATGTCGCTGTGCTGACCTATAAAGCGAGTCAGGACGCCACCTGCGACGGAAAAAAAGCTCCGGCTAATGTTCACTCGGCAAGTATCTATAGCCGCGAGGGCGACAAGTGGAAAGCCGTGTTCTATGCCGAAACTCCGGTGGTAGACCCCAAGGCTCCGCCCGCAAAACCGGCCGCACCTGCCAAAAAGGATGAGGCAAAGAAAGAAGAAGCCAAACCCGACGCCGCCACCGACACAGTGCTCGCGATCGAACGGAAGATCTGGGACGCTTGGAAATCCAAGGATGGCGCCGCCCTCGAAGCAATCATGGCAAAGGACTTTATGTTCTACGGAGCCGAGGGACGCAGCGACCGTGCGACGACCATCAAGAATTGGTCCACGGACAATAAATGCGAGATCAAGAGCTTCACGCTCTCGGATGCTATGTCTTCCTCTATCGCCAAGGATGTAACTCTGTTAACCTACAAAGGCGGCGGCGATGGCAAATGCGAAGGTCAGCCGGTTCCGACTGAGTGGTATGCTGCCATCTATTCGAAAGAAGGCGATGCATGGAAAGAAGCCTTCGGCATGGGAATTTCACAATAGCGGAATTTGTTGTTTGGGTTTAGGGGCCGAAGCTTAAGAGTTTCGGCCTTTTTTGCGCTAAGGTACGAACGTTCCGACGCGCAGATCACGCCCGTCGGTCGAGACCGAGATCATGCCTTTCTCTCCCGTCGTCAACACCGATGCACCAGCGGCTTTCCACCTTTCAACGATTTCCGGATGCGGATGCCCGAACGGCGACCTACGGCCGACTGATATGACTGCATATTCCGCCCCGATCGCGTCAACAATGCTCTGCGTTGACGAAGTCCGGCTCCCGTGATGCGGCACTTTCACCAGATCCGCCGCCAGAGTACCGCCGAGAGAGGTCAGGTCGGCCTCAGCAGATCGTTCGATGTCGCCTGTAAACAAAAACGAGCGGCTGCCATAAACAATTCGGAGCACGATCGAACGGTCGTTGTCGGAAACCGCATCCGAATCGGTGTTAGCAATCGGATAAAGCACCTCGACCGTCGCATCTCCAAATTGCAACACATCGCCACGCGATACCACCTCAGTCCTAACACCACGCAGTTGCAAAAAATGCACTAACTCCGCAAAATCTGGATCATCTCGCGGAGTTCGTCCAAAGATCGCCGTTCCGATGCTGAAATTTCGTGCAACATCGGTCAATCCCTCGATGTGGTCGGCGTCAGCATGCGTAGCAACGATCACGTCGATACGCGAAAGCCCTTTCGCCCAAAGCACCTCGGACACAACCGTCTCGCCTATGCCTCGCACATCGCGTTCGACCGGCTCAGCTTCATCGTCCTTCGCCCGATAATTAACTCTCCCGCCGCCGTCGATCAACATCGTCCGCCCGTCGGGAAAAGTTACCAATGCGGCGTCGCCCTGACCCACGTCGAGAACGTCAACGTGCAACCGCCCGTCTCCCGCCGCTTTGCTGAACGGATGAAAAACGGAAATTCCAGTGAGCAGAATCAGGATCGCGCAAGCCGAAACGAAAAGCCGCCGGTCGATCAAGCTCGACTGTTTCCCAACGACAAACACCCGCCAAATGGTCGCAGCTACCGCAAAGAACAACACTGGAATCAAATAGAGAACGTAAATCGCAGACCCCAGACTCTCGTATGCCGGAATCCGAAAGCTCGCCCAGCCACCGTCTGAAAAAAGCCTCGGTAAGAGCAACATCAGCCAGTTCATCGCATCGGCGATCGCGTAAAACCCGGTAGCGAGTAAGCCGCTGACATTCCCCGCGATAACACCCGCAACCGCTGCAAAACTTTCAATCGCAATAAAAAAGCTAACCCACAGATTGAGCAAAACGGATGAGATCGAGACACGATGAAAATACACGACCGAGAGCGGCAGCATCCAGATCTGTACGATCGCGGAAACAAGAAGGCCTTCGAAAACATATCGAATTCCCTTCTGTAGAAGACCTTTCACGCGGCTCGGGTATAGCGGCGACTTAAATATCTTCGCTCTCCATATCTGCCTCTTCGCCTCGATCGGCCAGACTTCGGGCCGCCAGTAAAGAGTTTCGCAAAAATGTTTCAGCCCCGACGGCACATTTGGCGGGAAAGGTCGCTCTGCCGATGGCGTCCAACTGCCTATAGCCCGCAGGTGTTCGATGAACGGAAATGCACATCCGACGATTGCGAGGACGCTGACGAAAGTCAATTGAAAAGAAGGATCAAATAGAGCAGACGGTCGCCAAACCAGCAGAACGAGGCCACATAGACCCAGCGAATTCAGCAAGCCACCGCGTCGATAGATCGCGTACCCAAACAGTAAAACCGTGAACATCGCGGCGGCCCTTACAACCGGCAGATCCGCGCCCACCGCGAGCGTATATGCCCATAGCGTACAAACCGTCACTCCAAACTGAAGCCACCGGTTCCGCGTGATCTGCCGCATGATCAGCAGCAAAATGCCGCCGATAAACGTAATATGCAGGCCGGAGATAACAAGAATATGAAACGTCCCGCCATCGCGGAACAGGTCAGCCGTGTCCTTGTCGAGAAAATATCTGTTCCCTAGCAGGCTCGCGATCATAACGCCTGCGGCCTTTGGGCTAAGGTTACGCCGAAATTCGTCGATGACGTTAGCCCGCTGATCATAAACCCACGCGAGCGGCAAGAATACGCTCTCGTCAGCGATATGCTCGATGAGCAAATGACTTTTGACCGAGCCCATTGCGTCGATGCCGAGACGATCAAGCATCTCGCGGCGCGCGATCACGCCGGGATTGAGAAACTCGTCCTCGCGTTCGAGAATGCACGCAACGCGGATACGCGAACCATATTTCAGATCTGAAATCTCAGATCTCAGATTCGAAATTTCAGATTCGGGAGAGCGGAGAGCGAACAACCGCACCTTCCCCGACACCACATGCTCGCCACCCCGATATCTCAGCTTCTCCGCACGAAGCGTCAATATCTCACCCTGAACCGTCGCTTCCGGCCGCCCCAACAAAACGCCTTCGATCTCGACCGGCAAGCCCGACTGAAAAATGCCATTGTCGTAAAGAACGCTGAGCCGGTCGGGTCGAACTGACTGTCGTTCGGCATGCAGAGATAGAAATCCGGTTACTGCAAATGCGATAGCGATGAAAACTGTCGCCAATTCCCTTCCGCGAAAAACGATCGCAGCAATAACTAACGCGACCACGACGGCTGCGACAGAAAGTAAACCGTCAACGATCACAAATCTCGCCGTCAATATCCCAAATGCAAACGAGACCGCTAGCCATAACAATGGCTGGCGACTAAAGGATTTATCGACGTCTTCTGGCATTATTGAGAGATCATTCGGCGCGAATATACGGCCGCAGTTCGATGAATCGAGCCTCGCTTACTCCGCGGATCAGCATTAGGTGCTCGACCCGCCGAAACGCGCCATTCTCATTGCGGAAGGCGATGATCGCATCCGCGGTCTTGCGACCAATGCTAGGTAGCCTTTCGAGTTCGTCGCCAGTTGCAGCGTTGATGTTTATGGAGTTAGGTGACGGAGTAAATGCAGACGCCCGATAATATTCGACACGCGTCGAACACGCCGATATTGTAGCGATAAAGATCGCAATGAAAACAAACTTGACCCGCATTTGGCATCAATAATAACCCCAAACCAGATCAATTCCAAACCGTCTTTATTTCGTATTTTTCGCGTATTTCGCGGTTAATGATCTTACTCGTCACCGAGCGCACCTTCCTCTACATCCTGCAGATCCTCATACGCCTTTGGCAAAACGGGGCGGGCACGGGAGCTGCCGTCCATTTCGCCGATGTAACCCTCGCGGACCATGGCGTCGAGAATAGCGGCGGCACGGCCGTAGCCGATGCGGAGATGGCGTTGAAGTAGGGATGTTGAGCCGCGTTTTGCGTTGACGACGCACTTCAACGCGTCCATGAACAACGGATCGCGGCGTCCGGGCAGGTCGCCGCTGTCGTCG
>JANNWQ010000034.1:0-1765 GCA_031408595.1 Acidobacteriota bacterium
ATTGACCACTGCTAAAGCGTTTCCGCCGAAGGGAATAGTGAATGGGTCGAGAAAGACTTGTTCGCCGTTGCTATTGAGAAATCGGCCCGTGGGTACCACCACGACACGCGGCCCAGCCTGTTCGAAGTCGAAACCACGCAGATTATTCGCACCACCCGCAAAAAACCTCTCGCTAATAGGCAATAAACCGTTTAGCGACGGATACTGCGAACCGGTGTATCTATCGCCGCCCGCAAACACGCTGGCGAGGCCCAGAATGCCACGTGCCGCGACCGTAGTATTCTTGAGCCGCGGGAAGGTGTAGTAATAATTGTAGCTTGCCTGAAACTTGTGAAAGCCGACGTTAGCACCAAGAGCCGGGACCGAGAGGCTGTAATCTGCTGTTAGATACTGGCCGCGCGTTGGGTCGCTCGCATTATACCGGCAGGGCTCGCCGGGCTCGCCCTTGGCGATGAGATCGAAAACGGAATATTTCAGCGAACAATTTTCGCGTGTATCACGCACGACGGTCGCGCTAATGCCCGATATCCTCGTCCGTCGGTCCGGTATGAGCAGTTCTTTGATAAGAAGACTGTCGACATTGAATAGCCGAACGTCTTCGAAGCGGTATCGCAGGAAGAAAATGCTGCGGTCCTTACGGCTGATAGTGCGGCTGGTCTCGGCCGAAAGAGCAAGGCGATTGATCGTCGGGCTTCCGGCGTTGTTGCCAAATTCGTCGATCGGATTGCCATCAGCATCAACCCGCTGGACGATGCCAAACGTGCCACGATCAAAGGTTGAGCGGAAGAAGCGTGTGACGGTCGTATCGCGTTGGTACTGGAGCGAAAGCGTAAGTGGAGCCCAGCGTTTATCGCCATCGCGCATAAATCGGGGATTGATAAAGTCGAACTGAATAAGTTGCTGCCGCTGACTGACCTTGACGCGCGCTCCGCCCTGCCACAGATTTCCGATCAGATTGACGTGGCGGATGTCAAAGAAGCCGTTCAGTCCGAGCTCGGTAGATGCTCCGCCGCCGTAGGTGAGTAGTCGTGCCGGCTGTTCGTCGAGATCGATGATGACGTCGGTAAGCCGCGTCTGGCCGTCGGTGCTATCGCCCGCACTTTGAGGTTTGATCGCAACACGGCTAAAGGCGTCGGTGCTATATAGGTTTTGCTCGCTGGTGTATATATCGGCCGAGCGAAGCAGTTCGCCGGGGCGCAAGGTCAACGCCTTGAGCACGGCACTCTCTTTTGTTTTTTCGAGACCGTTGATGAGGATGCGTTTGATAATGACCTTGCGTCCTTCGCTCTCGATCTTAAATTCGATCTTTACATCGCGTTTTTCGACACCTTCGACAAAAGGCTGATCAGTCATCTGCGATTTCATACGAGCATCGTAATAACCCAGGTTTGAATAAAATTCGCGAAGCTTCCGCACCGCATTGCGTTCGCGTGCTCGCGAATAATTCTCTCCGGCGAGCCTTGGCAGTTCCGCTAAAAGTGCCGCCGTATCGATCGCTTTGTTGCCGATGATCGAGATGTCTGAAATGACCGACGCCGGGCCCTCTTCGACGATAAATGTCACGATGAGTTCCTCACCGTCGAGAGAGACGCCCTGATTAACTTGAACCGTCGCGTCGCGATAGCCCAGCTCGGCCATGAGCGCTCTGATCGTATTCGCATCGTCCTGGAGAATAGCCTTACTCGTGTAGCCACGGCCGTACCCCAGGTACGGTATGATGCCGAGGAGATTCGCTTCCTGTGACTTCACGACGGTGCGGATGTCC
>JANNWQ010000035.1:0-15031 GCA_031408595.1 Acidobacteriota bacterium
TGGAATATTCCCGCGAGGAACTCTCGGAGGAACACGTCGATCAGGACCCGTTCGTTCAGTTTGGTCGGTGGATGGACGAGGCGATAGCAGCGGAGGTTCCCGAGCCGACAGCGATGTGCCTTTCAACTGCAAGCACCGACGGCAGGCCTTCATCGCGGATGGTTCTGCTCAAGGGATTCGACGAGGGCGGATTTGTCTTCTATACCAATTACAGCAGCCACAAGGGCCGTGAGCTGGCCGAGAATCCTTTGGCAGCCCTTAACTTCTTCTGGCCCGAACTCGAACGACAGGTAAGGATCACCGGCAGCACAAGCAAGGTGTCGCCAGAGGAATCTGACGAGTATTTCAAGTCACGACCTTACACAAGCCGCCTAGGAGCATGGGCGTCGGATCAAAGTGAACCGATCGAATCGAAAACTGTCCTGGTAACAAAGGCTGCAAAGCTGGCGATCAAATACGCCGCCGGCAGCGTCCCGCGGCCGCCGCACTGGGGCGGCTACCGTGTTGTCCCGGACACGATCGAATTCTGGCAAGGACGCCCCAGCCGCCTTCACGACAGGATCGTCTTTGAGCGAACGGATCCGGACAATTGGTCGATCGCGAGACTCTCTCCGTAACGGCTTATCCCTCAAACCACACCCGCTCGACCTCTTCACGCCAGGTTTCGAGCATCTTCTTATCGAGCTTCAAAACGCCATCTCGAGTTACACCTTCTGGCGGGCCAACGTACAGCACAAGGGCGTCGTAAACCTTGCCGCGATCGGCGGGTGAGACTCTCGAGAGGAGATGCCATAGCGAGATCATGTCGTAAAAATTGCGGTTAGCCAGAAGCGTATCGACCGCCGCACTGCCGCCGCCGGAGAAATCAAAGCGTTCGAGGGCTGAACGAAATGCTTCCGTGGTCTCGGCCGAAAATGGTGTACCCAATCCCTTGCCCTTCCGCGTCAAACACATCGCCCCCGCAGGCACGATCGACTCGCGGCCGCCGCGTTCGAGAGCAACAAAGCCAATTATTACATGAAGTTTGTTGTTGCCAGCTTTATCAACTTCTAGTGTGTATTCGCATCCGAGATCGACGGCCATCGCGGACGGCGTATCGACAATAAACAGCCGAGGCGGAGCGGCGATACGGGCGTGGAGCGAACCGCGTTCGAGCGACAGACGGTGCTGCTTCTTGTTCGTCCCGACCAGCTTTACACGAGAATTTGGAGCGACATCGACCGTTCCGATATCGGCAACTTCGACACGAGCTCGCGACGATCCGTCGGTCACGAGATACGAGCCGACAGCGAGTTTGCCAGGTTCTGTTCCCGAGCCGACCTGCGGATTTCCGGCGAGCGTATCGACCTGCCAATAGTCATTTATTTCATTGGTCGCCGGTACACTTGTGTTTCCTTCGGTCGAGTTCGAAGGCGTCGTGTTGGTTGGCGGAACAGTCGCATTGGCAACGTTGGAATTGTCGATCACCGGTGTGGGTACAATCTCGTTAGAAACAGGCGGCTCGACAGGGACGACCGGCGTTTCGCCTTTGTTTGTCACTACCGTCGGAGCATCAACCATGAACAGGCCCCGATACACGAGCCCCGAGAACAAGCCGACGACTACCACCGCCATCGCAAATCCGGCCGCCATTCGGAGGTTGAACGGACGCCGATCAGGGATCATTGTCACCTGGGTATGGTCACCATCGAGTTCATTCTCGATCGCCATCCATACGCTGGCAGGTGCATCAGACCGGTCCAGTTTTGAGGCAAGACCCGCACCAAGCCGGATCGAGTCGTGCTCGCGGCGGCACTCGTCGCACTGCATCAGATGTTCACCGACAGCTTGCCGCAGATCGGCTGGCAACTGCTGATCGACAAACTCCGAAAGCCTTTCTTTGTAATGAACCGTATTCATTTGATCCTAGATCTGCCCCCTTAAATGACCGAGCTTCGACGCAAGCATTTTGTGTCCGCGATTGATACGCGACGAAACTGTTCCGATCGAAATTTCAAGTACACTCGCGATCTGTTCATACGAGAGTTCTTCGAGATATCTGAGCAAAATCGGCATTCGATACTTCGGCTTGAGGCTTGCGATGACCGCTCGGACCTCATTCGAAAGCTGATGCGAATCGATGCCTTCATTGAGCGACATCCTGACGACGGACTCAGCCGGAGTGAACCAATCGCCAAATGAAATTAGGCGTCGTGTCTTTCTCGTTTCATCAATGCACTGATTCACGGTCAGCCTGTAGAGCCAAGTCGAAAACTCCGACCGGCCGCCAAAACCTATATTCTTGAGCAGCTTAACAAACACCTGCTGCGTTACGTCCTCTGCCTTGTCGCGGTTGCCGTCAAAAAAATTGAGTGCGATCGAGAAAACGCGTCTTTGATTCTCGACATAGAGTTCATGCATCGCCTCACGATCGCCGCTGCGGCAGGCGGCGAGCAGATCGCTTTTCGTGGGTATCTCGGTCATTAAGGCAAGCCGCTCCATTTCACGTTTCCCTTCGGATTCTACTCCATTCTTGCGTCATTCGGCTCGAAGATCCATGCGCCCTGACCGACACGGGTCATCTCATCATAACCACCTGCTATCAGTACGCGACCGTCCTTTAACAGTGTGGCTGTCGCGAATAGGCGTTTAGAACCAAATGTGCCATCTACTGAGGATACCTTCAATGTTGTTGGATTAAACAGCTCTGCCGAGTCCGAACCGCCCGCGATCAGAACCATACCACTTGGCAGGCGAACGACCGCCCCATTTAGCTTGTACCTGCTTTTTGCAGTCTCGGCGACTTTGATCGATCTTTCAGACGATGCATCAAAGATCTCAAGCGAATTATAGGCTCCCTGAGAATCGCGCTCGTCGGAACCGCCTGAGATCAGAACTCTCCCATCCTTGAGAAGAATGGCGTCGTGCTTGTGGCGTTTGATCGTCAGGTCGGCAGCCGGTTTAAAGGTGTTAGTCGACGGATCGTACGTCTCAGTCGTGGCAAATATGGTCATTGCCGTTCGGCGGTCTTTGTGGCCACCGGTTATCAGTACTTTGCCGTTCGGCAAGAGCGTCGCCGTGTGAGATTCCCTTGGCGTTGACATCTTTCCGGTGGCTGAGAATCGCCCCGTCCGGGGATCGTAGATCTCCGCCTCGGAAAGGAAGGTCCAGCCGGTGCCAACACCACCGGCCAAGAGTATCCGGCCGTCTGACAGTTTCGTTGCTGTATGTTCGCTCCTCGGCACCGTCAAGCGTGTGCCCGGCGAAAAACGTCCCGTTTTCGGATCGAATATTTCTGAGCTATCAAGGTACTTTCCGTCGAATCCGCCCGCGATCAGGACCTTGCCATCGGGTAAAACCGTGGCGGTGTGCCCAGCCCGAGCAACCGACAAACTGCCGATTGTCTCAAACACTCCGCTTCGGGGCGTGAAGATCTCGACTTGTCCCAGGCTACCGCCGCCTGTCCTGAATCCGCCAACGATAAGTACCCGTCCGTCCTCAAGTAGCGTCGACGTATGAGCCGCACGGCCGACGGCCATCCCCGCGATTTCCTTGATTCGTCCACCAGCAGCTCGCGTTTCAAATGTGGCCTGACAGAATGCAATGGCGACGAAAACAGCTATTAAAATGTAGGTTGTCATGATCCCTTCGTAGTTTTGCGTCAAGTATCTCGCCACGGCGTGTCGAGTTAAGAAAGAAGCCGGATGTCTCGCGTGCCGTAGAGCAAACCGCCGTTTCCTTTCGTCAGGGTCAGGATCGGATTGAAGCCGCCGCGTTTGCCGGCAGATTCGCGTTCATTTGCAGAGATCAATTTATCTCCCTCGAACAAGATCGAGTCGATCCAGTCTTCGCGTGCGGACGCTGTCGTGACGGTCATATGGATGTGTGCGGCGAAGCGATTGACTGGATACGGGGCGGGTTTGATCGTGTTGAAGGCGTAGGTGCCGTCCGGGTTGGTCAGCATCCAGCCGCGATATCGGCCGTGCTTGTGTTCGTTTGAACTGCGACCATAGAAACCCTCGAAATCGGTGTGATAGAGATAAATCAGCGTATTCGGTGCTGGCGTCTTGCCGTCGGCCTTGTAGACGGTGCCGCGGATCTTGATCGGCTCACCCTTGTCGGTCTCGTTCGAGAGCACGGTCTTGGCTCGAACATTTAATGGAAAATCGAGAGCTCCCATACCCTCGGCCCCTAACGGACGCGTGTTCTGTCGAATCCTTTTTAGAATTTCAGACTCGCCAGTCTGCGCGGAAGTCCCGCCCTGACAGCCAACAAGAAAAGGAAATGCCAGTGCGGCCATCGATGCCTGCTTCAAAAAATCTCTTCGGTTCTCGATCAAGTTAGTCATAATTTTTTGTCCTTTTTTATGAATTTAACGATAATTAGACGAAGCCGATGTCGGTCGTCTTCCATTTTTTTACGTATGTTTGAAACAGAAAGATTATCGATAAACAAACTCACACCCGAGGACCTGCCGTGGCTGATCGAGCTTCGCGTTCCCGACGCCGTAAATCGCTACATGGGCGGACGCGAGATGCAGAATGCTGAGGCGATTACGTCGCGATTGCCCTTTTATCTCGAGTGTCACGAAAAATACGGCTTTGGCTTTAGCACGATGGCGCTTAAGGAGACCGGCGAAAAGATTGGAACCAGCGGCCTGCAGCCGCTCGGCGAGACAGGCGAGATCGAGGTCGGCTACAATCTTGCGGAGAAATACTGGCGTCAGGGATTTGGCTACGAATGTGCGTTTGCGTGGCTAAAATACGGCTTTGAGACCGCAGGCCTCGAACGCATTGTCGCCGTCGCCGACCCGGCGAACACCGGCTCGTGGCGAATAATGGAAAAATGCGGAATGACCTATCAGCGTAACGAACTCCATTACGGCATGGACTGCGTTTTTTACGCGATCTCGCGAGAAGACTTTTTGAAATCGCTCTAAATGCGGCCAAACATTCCAAAACTCATCTTCGCATCTCTCCTAAGCCTCTATTTCCTTTCGATTGCCTACGATCCGATGCAGGGCAGTTTCCTCGACAACGTTGATCTGCCGATCCACGAATTTGGGCACATATTGTTTCGAATTCTCGGCGAATTTATTGGCATCGCCGGTGGATCGCTGTTTCAGGTGATCTTTCCTCTTGTTTTTGTCGGCTATTTTGTGTGGCAGCGAAGTTACTATTCGGCAGCGATCGTCGGCCTTTGGGTTGGGCAGAGTATTTTGAATGTGTGGGTTTATGCCTCTGATGCGGTGGTGATGCAGTTAATGCTTACTGGTGGCTCGACCGGCAGCGAAGGCAGTTTCCATGATTGGAATTACATGCTTGACCATCTCGGATTGCTCGGCTCGACCAAGACGATCGCGGGTGTTATCCGATTCGTGGCCATATTGACTATAATTGGAGCAAGCCTTGCGGCGGTCTATTTTTCGTTTGTCACGCCGGTCGAAACCGACAGCGATCTATGAAGGTAACGCTCATCACAGGCGCATCAAGTGGCATCGGCGAAGCCTTTGCCCGTCGCCTCGCCGCCGAAAAGCACAACCTCGTCCTAGTCGCCCGCAGCGAAAAAGCCCTCCACGAACTGTGCGATGCGTTGATGCTCAAGCACAAGATCTTTGCTCACTATGTCGTACTCGATCTTGCCGAGCCTGACCCCGATCTAAGGCTCCTCGAAGAAGTGGAAAAGCACGATCTCGAGGTCGATTGGCTGATAAACAACGCCGGATTCGGTTCCGTCGGCGATTTTGCAAAGCTGGAGATCGACCGCGAACTGCAGATGATCGAATTAAATATCTCAGCGCTGGTGACGATTACTCACGCTTTTCTTCAGGGCATGCGTGAGCGAAAACGGGGAACGATAATTAACGTCTCGTCCGCCGCGGGTTTTCAGCCGATACCGTTCATGGCGACTTACGCCGCTACAAAGGCGTTTGTGTCATCATTTACCGAGGCGATCGCCGAAGAGAACAAACCGCATGGCATCCAGATAATGGCTCTTTGCCCTGGTTCGACTAAGACGAATTTCTTCGCCGCTTCAAATATCGATCGGCCAATTCAGGTCAAAGGTCAACAGACCGTCGAGGATGTGGTCGAGACCGGAATGCGGGCCGTGGTGAGCGGAAGAACAAAGGTCGTTTCGGGTGTGGTGAACAAGATCGGTGCGATGATGGGTAAGTTCGTGCCGAATTTTATTTCGAGACGAGCAATGGCAAAGGTTCTCGGGCCGCGTTTTCAAAAGGATAAATGAAATTTACAGTTCTCGGCAGTGGTTCGACCGGCAACGCGGTGCTCATATCGAGCGAGACGACCAACGTCCTCGTCGATGCCGGCATGAGCGCGCGTGAATTGCTCCGTCGCCTAGCCGAGATGGGCGTCCAATCCGACCAGCTGGACGGCATTCTCATCACGCACGAACACGGCGACCACATCGGCGGCCTACGCGTACTGATGGGTTCGGTAAAGTGTCCGGTCTATATTTCTCGAATTACTGAAGATGCGTATTACGACACGCGTGCCGGCGGGACTAACGGCGACAGCGAATCTTCCAAACGACAAAATGCCCTCAAGGATCGCTCTCAGGAAATTGAATCTACCAGCGAGTTTCGCATCGGCGACATCGATTTCGAGCCTTTCTCAGTGCCGCACGATGCGGTCGATAATTTTGGATTTGTGGCGAAGAAGGACGGCGTAAAGGTCGCGACGCTGATGGATTTCGGTCACATCACCGACCTCATAAAAGAGAGTTTGAAAGGTTGTGACGCCATCGTCGTCGAATCAAATCATAGCCGCGACATGCTTCGTGCATGCTCGGTTTACACGTGGGAACTAAAGCAGCGAATAATGTCGCACACCGGCCACCTGTCGAACGAAGACCTTTCCGACTGGCTAACAATGGACTTCGACGGGAAAGCCCGCCACATAGTCCTCGCCCATCTCTCGCAACGTGCCAACGAACCGCACCTCGCTCGTATCACGGCCGAAGTCGCTCTCCAAATGCGGCCGCCATTGTTCAAAGCCGAGACGAAGATAACACTCTCAGGCAACAAACAGCCAACCGACTGGATCAACTTTTGATCTAGAAAAGCGACAATTCCACAGGTTCTTCAGGCACCACGCCCCTGAATGTCATCCGGTGCAGGACGCACGGGCCGTGTTCACGGACAGCGTCATAGTGCGACGCACAGCCGTAACCCTTGTGGCCGGCAAAGCCATATTGCGGGAACTGTTCGTCGTAGGCGGTCATTAGTTCATCTCGATACGTTTTTGCGAGTATTGACGCTGCGGCGATCGAGACGGAGATGCTGTCGCCTTTGATGATCGCTTTCTGGGGAAGTGGAGTAGCCTTTAGATGAAGAGCATCGATCAGTAGATGATCGGCGGCGGGATCGAGCGAAGCGATCGCGGCAAGCATAGCCTTCTTGGTCGCTTCGAGAATGTTGATCCGGTCGATCTCTTCAGCCTCGATCTGGCCGATGGCGTAGGCAATGCAGGATTGTTTTAGCTCGGCGGCGATGCGTGTGCGTGTTTCGGCATCGAGCTTTTTTGAGTCGTCCAGCCCATCGGGCAGAGGCTTTTTGCGATCCAGAATACAAGCTGCTGCAACTACCGGGCCCGCGATGCAGCCACGCCCAACCTCATCGACGCCCGCAATAAACAAATATCCCTCGGAGCGAGCCTGATCCTCAAAATCAAAGCCGATCGACCATTGCTGGCGATCGGCTTTGAGTTCAAATTCTTTTGCGGTGGCTGACACCGTCTGATTCTAACGCGTCGGGTTCGTTGAGACCAAACGTAACCTCGGCGGGCGTGGATCACACGCCCGCCGCAGTTACAAATTCTCAACGCCCAACTGCCATTAGTTACTTAGCTTTGGCAACCTTGTTACGCGTATCGCGTTCCTTGATGCGGGCTGCTTTACCACGTAGATCACGTAGATAGTAAAGCTTGGCACGACGTACTTTGCCGAGGCGGATGACGTCGATGTGATCGATCACGGTCGCGTGCAGTGGGAAAATACGCTCGACGCCAACGCCGAAGCTGACCTTACGCACGGTGATCGTTTCGCGAACGCCGCCATGCTTGCGGGCGATGCAGATGCCTTCGAAAGCCTGCAGACGTTCCTTGTTGCCTTCCTTAATGCGGACGTGTACGCGGAGCGTATCGCCCGGTTGGAAATTAGGTGTGTTCTCTTTTATCTGTGTCTTTTCGACAAAATCCAGTCTGTTCATTTTTATCCTTCGGCCAGAGGTCGATTCTTAAGTTACGGAGTTTCCGAAGTTCCGAAGTTTCAGAGTTCTTCAACTCCGCAACTTTCGCAACTCACTAACTTCGCAACTTTTTATCTACTTTCACCATTTGTGTCAATTATTAGATCGGGGCGTATCGCCCGCGTCTTTTCCAGCGCCTTTGAAAAGCGCCATTTTTCTATCTCGGCATGATTGCCGTTAAGTAAAACCTCGGGAACTGTCATTCCCCTAAAATCCGCCGGCCGCGTATAATGCGGGCAATCGAGCAAGCCATCCGAGAACGAATCGTTCTCAGCCGACGTGTCGCTGCCCAGAGCATTCGGCAAAAGCCTGACGATACTGTCAACGATCACGACCGCCGCGGGTTCACCGCCCGAAAGCACATAATCGCCTATCGAAATTTCGTCCGTGACGAGCGTGTCATTAACCCGTTCGTCAACGCCCTCGTACCGGCCGCAAATCATGACGATGTGTTTTGCTTCGTCCGCAAATTCCTGACCAAGAGCCTGTTTGAACTGTCGTCCTTGAGGTGTCAGCAACACAACGCGTGTGCCTTCCGGATATGCATCGCGATCGCTAGTTCCGACTATATTTTCAATGGCGGCAAAGATCGGTTCGGGCTTCAAGACCATCCCGTCGCCGCCGCCAAATGGCCGGTCATCGACCATCTTGTGTTTGTCCGTAGCATACTCGCGTATGTCGTGGACATTGATCTCAACTATCTCCGCGAGCTTGGCCCGACGGATGATCCCGAAATCGAAGACCGCTTCAAAAAACTCGGGAAAGATTGTTAAGACATCAATTTTCATTGGTTTTGGCTTTTTGTTTTGGGCCTTAGCAAAGACCAAAAGCCAAAAACCAAAAACCTGCTTCAAAAATCTAACAGTCCATCGGGCGGATCAACCACGATCTTCTTGTTTTCAATATCGACCTCGACGCAAATCGCCTCGGCAAACGGGATCAGGTACTCCTTCGTTTCGCCTTTGACGACCAGCAGTTCGGTTCCGCCCGTTCGCATCACTTCGATGACCTGGCCGAGCGGCGTTCCGCCTATCGTCTCGACCAAGCATTTTGCCAATTGCCAGTCAAAATACTCGCTTTCATCGAGCTCGACCGCATCCGCTTCGTCGACGCAAATCTCGACTCCGCGTAGCTTCTCCGCCTGTTCGATCGTGTCGAATCCTACAAACTTGAGTATGATCCGCCCCGATTGGAACCAATGCTTTTCGATTGTCAATTCACGCCGACTCTTGTCCGGCAACACCGCCGTGACCTTTTCCAAACCGTCGAAGCGTTCCGGAAAATCGGTCAGCAGATCGGCAACGACCTCGCCCTTAAGCCCGCGTGTCCGAACGATGTTAGCGATCGCAACTAAGTCTGTTGAGTTCATAGAGTTTGTTGAGTTCATTGAGTTAAGAGCGTCTTTCTCAAAAAACTCCATGAACTCAAGGAACCCAATAAACTAATCTTCGATCAGATCCAACATGAAACGCTTGTTCTGTTTTTGCCCTGCGGCAAAGAGAATGCTGCGGATCGCTTTGACCGTGCGGCCTTCGCGGCCGATGATGCGGCCCATATCGCTATCGGCGCACCTGACCTCGACGCGAACCGTCTTGCCGTCAACGATCTCTTCGACCTCGACAGCATCCGGCTCGGCGACGAGCGATTTTATGATCTTTTCGACCGCTTCCTTCATCGAATTACGTAACCAAATGGCGAACTAAGCCGCAGTTTCCGTCTCGTCTTTAGCTTCAGCAGCAGGCTCAACCTCAGCGGCCGGAGCTTCTTCAGCTGGAGCAGCCTCAACGGTTTCAGCAACTTCCTCTGCAGGAGCGGCTTCGACAGCTTCAGCTTCAACAGGAGCCTCGACCGTTTCAGCAACTTCCTCTGCAGGAGCAGCTTCGACAGCAGCGGCTTCGGCCTCGGCAGTTGCGGCTGCCTCAGCTGCAGCAGTGGCGTCAGCTTCGGCCTTCTCAGCAGCAGCTGCAGCGTCTGCTTCAGCTTTCCGTGCGGCAGCTTTTTCAGCTTCCTCAGCGGCGATCTTTTCCTGCTCAGCTCGCTTTACGGCGAGACGCTCGGCTTCGGCGGTTGCCTTTTTCTCAGCACGAGCTGCCAGCGAGGCTTCACGCTCTTCAGGCGTCTGGACCGGATTGTGCTTGATCAAGCTATGCACCGTCTCAGTCGGCTGTGCACCAACGCTGATCCAGTACTGGATGCGTTCGTGATTGAGCCGTACATCTGCCGGTTCTGCGAGCGGATCGTACGTACCTACATTTTCAAGGTACTTACCATCACGCTTGGAGCGTTTTTCCTTAACAACGACGCGGTAGAAAGGTCTTTTCTTCGCGCCCATTCTCATTAAACTAATAGCTAACATAATTATTTATCTCCGAGAGGTTGATGCTCCATTGCTGAAAGATCAACGTCGTTTTTTGTGTCTTTTCTTCTTCCTGATACCTGTCGACCCGTTTGAGGCGCCATTCGAATCATCGGATCCGCTGCCCAGCATGCCGAGCGGATTTCCGCCGCCGCCGAGTAGCCCGCCCAATCCACCCGCAAGGCCGCCGGCCATCTTTTTGGCCATACCGCCAAACATACCGCCCTTGTTCATCTGGGCCATCATCTTTTTCATCTGTTCGTACTGCCTTAAGAGCTGATTTACCTCGGCGATGGTCGAGCCGCTGCCGCCCGCGATACGCGTCTTGCGGCTCGCGTCGATCACCTTGTGATTATTGCGTTCCTGCCGCGTCATCGATCCGATGATCGCCTCGGTCCGCTGCATTTGATGATCAACAACAGCCGATTGCTCATCAGTGATCTGCATGCCGCCGGTCATCTGCTCGGGCAGCATCTTCATCAATTTTGACATCGAGCCGAGCTTCTTAAATTGTCCGAGCTGATTGCGAAAATCTTCGAGCGAAAACTGATTCGTCGTCATTTTCCGCAACTGCTCTTGCGCGTCTTTCTCGTCGATCTTGCCCTGAACTTCCTCGATGAGGGTCAGGACATCGCCCATACCGAGAATTCGCTGGGCGATACGATCGGGATAAAACGGCTCGATCGCATCGTATTTTTCACCGACACCGACAAACTTTACCGGCTGGCCGATAACCTGCTTGATCGACAATGCCGCACCACCGCGGGCGTCACCGTCCATCTTGGTCAGGACAACTCCGGTGATGCCGATACGCTCATGAAAAACTTCTGCCGAGCGAACCGCATCCTGCCCGGTCATCGCATCGGCCACAAACAGAACTTCGATCGGCTTGGTCTCGGCCTTGATCTGCTCGAGCTCGACCATCAACTCATCGTCGATGTGCAGACGGCCCGCCGTGTCGATCATTAGCGTGTCGTAGCCGGTCTCGTTAGCGTACTTGACCGCACCACGCACGATCGTCATCGGATCGTTAGTTTCCTTGGCCTCGTAAACTGCTACGTTTACAGCATTTGCGACGACCTTAAGCTGTTCGCGTGCGGCCGGACGGTAAACGTCAACGGATACAAGAAGTGGTTTTCGCTCCTGATTGTCAGCGAGCCAACGCGAGATCTTACCGGTCGAGGTCGTCTTACCCGAACCCTGCAAACCTACGATCATCACGACGTTCGGCGTCTGCTTGGTAAAAACAAGCCGCGACGAAGTGCCGCCCATCAGTTCGCTCAGCTCGTCATAGACGATTTTGACGACCTGCTCGTGCGGCTTCAGCCCGGTCCAAACTTCCTCGCCCTCAGCCTTTATGCGTACCGATTCGACAAAATCTTTGGCGACCTTATAGTTGACGTCCGCCTCAAGCAGAGCCATCCGTATCTCGCGCAACGCCGCGTCGACATGCTCCGGCGTAAGCTTCCCCACCCCGCGCAGATTACGCAGGGAATTCTTTAGCTTATCCGACAGAGATTCGAACATATAGAGACACGTCTCCGACAATAGTCGAAACTATAAATACTAGTAGTTTGCGCATTTAGTGTCAATAAACGCGCCGCGAAAATGATCGTAGCCGATTGTATTCCAGAGAACTTAACTGCGTTGCCCAAGGCACTAAAATCCTCTGTTAGATCGGCATCAAGCTTACGTTGTTGGCGATCACGAAAGAGACTAAAAAGAGAAGATCAGGAGAAATTATGAAGAATATAGTATTACTATCGGTAGCTGTCGTTAGCGGACTTTCATTGGCCGGCTGCGGAGGCACCACCAGTACTAACGTAAATGTGAACGCCCGCAACGCAAATACTGCGGTTGTGACTCCGGCTACGCCTGTTCCGGCCGCGACCATCGACAGGACGAACACCAACATCCCGCGTGACCAGTATGACAAAAATCGCGCAGAATACGAGAAGGATCGTGGCACTAGCACGATCGGCCAGGGAGCAAACGATAGCTGGATCTGGTTCAAGACGCGAGCCGCGCTTGCTACGGCCACCGATCTGAGGGATTCGACCATTAACGTTGATGTCACAAACGACAAGATCACGTTGAAGGGAACGGTCGCGACGGCTGCTCAGAAAGCCTCTGCCGAGAAGGTCGCCAAGAGCATCGAGGGCCAGACTGGCGTCAAGAACGAGCTAACAGTCAAACCCGCTGACACCGTGACCAACCAGATGGTCAACGGGAACTCGGCTACGAAATCGAACACAAACAAAAAGCCGTAACGGCGTCAGACATTACTGATGACGAAAAAACGGGCCTTCGGGCTCGTTTTTTCATTTGTGCAATACGCGATCAAGAGCGTCGAGAACTGTCATCAAAGACTTGGCCCACCTACGGGCGTTCATCACTTTATCTTAGTTCTTGGAGCCGAACAAATCCCAAAAACGCGCTAGTGAATGTGCTCAGGACGATTATCTATTTCTGAAGTCTGTTGTATTTTACCAGTATCTTTCGCAAACGGTCGTGCGGCATGGCGTACATTTTGGTTCCGTTCCTTCCGGTCATCGTTCTGGCAGCGACGAGAGCGTTTATGATTGCCTCTTCAGTAGCCTGAATCGTTGCCGCGTACAGAGGGGCGACAGAGTATTCGAAGAGAGTTTCCCCTCGTCGCACGTACTGAGGATGTTTTTTATCCCAATCAACCGGAGTGGTCGCAAATGCTAACACCACGTCGCCGGACGTGGGATTTGCCGTCGCCCCATTGCGGGCCAGGCCCATAGTGGCCCTTTTTGCCATTGCCTTGAGGGTCAAAGAACTGACCGGCGCGTTGGTAGCCACGATGATCAATATCGAACCATCCTCTTCCGGCGTCGCCGGTTTTTTCTCCTCGGGCTCCGGCGGGTACTCCGGCTGCAGATCGCTTATCTCGCGGCCCACGGGCACACCGGCGATGTGCAAGTCTTCTCGTCTGCCATAGTTCGCCTGAACCAGGACGCCGACAGTGTAGCCGCCCCTTTCAGCCGTGAGTATACGCGATGAAGTTCCTATGCCGCATTTAAAATAGTGGCACATCATCCCCGTGCCGCCGCCAACATTACCTTCTGCGACTGGTCCGCTCTTAGCTCCGTCAAGGGCCGCGAACACATCTTGCTCACGCATTGGGAAGGAGAGGTAGTCGTTCATATCCGCATCCCAAGTGTCGGCAACCACGGGCATATAAACTGGCCACTCTGGGAATTTACGCGCGGACCATTTGATGACCGAAGTATAGACGGTCCCGTTGCTCGCAGTACCTGTAAGCATAATAGGAGATCGCAGCAAGCCGAACTCTTCCGCAAAGATCGTCCCTGACATCTCGGCGTCGCCGTTGAGCACGAAACTCGCCGCCGGGTAATACTTTAGTCCGGCCCGCGGCAGAATCGCTGTGACCCCAGTGCGGACGGCATGCCGCCCCTCGCCGGCGATGAGGGTGGTGTGGCCGACAAGGACTCCGGGTACATCAGTGATCGCGTTAAAGCGACCCGGGATACCATCGAATGGTATCCCGAGATCGCGCGCACGTGGCGCATTGGCAGAAGGCTGTGCGTTTGACCCGCTAAAGGAGACAACCAAGACGGCGACAATCGAAAGAATGCGATATGTCATATATTTTCTTATGATGCAGATTCTTAGCCCGCCGCCTCAGGCAAGCCGGGATACCCAAGAACTCGTTCGACAGATTCCGCAACACTATCTGTGCTAATGCTCAGTATACATCTCGGCTCGCCAAACTCCTTACACTCATATCCAGGACACGGTTGGCAGGCAAATTCGTTAAAAACGATCTCGTTGGGAGCATCCGTCCACGGACGCCAGTGGTCGCGGTTTGACGAGCCAAAGATGACTACCGATGGCGTTCCTACCGCTGCCGCGATGTGGGCTATTCCGGAGTCATTGCCGACGAAGATCCGTGCTTTTGAGGCAAGTGCGGTAATTTCTGGGAGCGTAAGATCATCAAACGTGGTTATCGGAGCAGTCGAAACTAGTTTCAGGTCGTCGAGAACCTTGCTTTCATTTCTCGACCCAACTGCGACTATTTTAAATCCTTTGCCGGTCAGAAACTCGGCCGTACGAGCGAAATTTTCCGCCGGCCACCGTTTCGTAAAAAATGCAGTCGACGGATGAATCAGGGCAATCGCGGGTTCCGGACCTGGCACCCCGAATTCTGTGAGTTTTCCTTCTATCGATAAGAGAGCATCAGCCGTGACACTTAAGTGGCATTTTAGCCGGTCATCGACCGGCACTCCGACGAAACCCACGAGAGCAAGCTGCTGCTCGGCGGAATGCGTTTTCTCCCGCTTCCAAAAATCGCTCGCAGATAACAGTAAATGATTATAGAGAAAGGGATATTGGTAGTATGAATAGCCAATGCGATGACGGGCACCGGTTGCGCGGACGAACAT
>JANNWQ010000036.1:0-40431 GCA_031408595.1 Acidobacteriota bacterium
TGGTAGAATTCGTCGATCGACAAACGCGGATTAAAAACATACGCCGCAAGCACGCTCGAATCGAGCCGCCGCAATATCCAGCGAAGCGCCGTCGTCTTACCCGTACCGACCTCACCGGTAAGTACGATCAACCCTTTTGCGTTCTCCAGGCCATAGTAAAGGCTCGCGAGAACCTCGTTATAGCTCGGCGTGAACACGATAAATCGCGGGTCCGGCGTCAATGTAAATGGCGTATCGTCTAGTCCGAAAAATTCTTTGTACATAATCACCTCTTGCCAACCGCTTACGCGGTAGCCCTCCCTTAGCCAGCCAACGTGTCAAAGATCCTCGTCGCTTGCAGAATAATGACGACTACCGGAACAATTCCGACTGCTGCTGCAAAACCAGCGGCAAGCTTAAGCCATCCTGATCGTCTTATCCAATCCTTCTCCGTAGCCGAAAGCAGCGGAGGAACTGATGCTAGAACCGGCAATCCCGTGTAGTGCTTGGCATCCTCGATATTCTGAATCTTGAAGAGTTTCGGGATCTCGAAGAATGCTGCGACAAAAAAGCCGAGCAATAACCCAATTCCGGCACCGACCAACGTGAGCAAGAATCGTTTTGGAGCGACGGGTTGCGCAGGCAAACTCGCTGCGTCCTGAACACGGATAGTCTCGCCTTGCGAATTCGTCTCGACCCCAACGACAGTTTCCGCCTCGTTCTTTTTCTTAAGTGTCTCGTCGTACGTTGTCTTGGCGGATTGCAAACGTGCGGTAACTCCCTCGAGAGCAACTTTCACGTTTGGGATCGCGTTGATTCGCGCCTCGATCGAAGCGACTTGAGCAGCGTTCTGTTGACGCTCGATATCTTTTTGCCCGATTTGCGACTCTATTTGACCAATCTGCGATTGCAACCGTTCGTTCTCCGATTCAAGCTGCTTACGCTGCATCTGGACTTTGATACCGCTTGTCTGCGTAGCATTCTGCACGCGCTTGTCAGCACTCTTTCTCAAGTTTTCGAATTCTTCATTGACCCGGGCGATCTCGTCTTTTGTCGCCGTCACCAATGGGTGCTTGTCTCGGTAAACCTTGATGTAATTGTCGAGCTTTGCGTTGAGATCTGCTCGCCGCTTCATCAACTCGCCGTATGCCGGCGTGTCCTCGATTTGCGATGCCTGCCGAGCGGATGTCTGGGTTTCTTTTTCACCAAAGTCTTCGATCGTACGCATTTGCCTGTTGTTAAAAGCGATTGCGTCGCTCAACCGACCTTTTTCAGAGAAGAGTGTCTGTTTTTCCTTAGTGAGCGTATCGTCCCGCTGTCTTAGGCCAGTGAGTTGACCAACCAAAGCTTGCTCAGATTCGGGTAGGGTCTGAACATTTTGCATCATGATGTCAAGACGCTGCTTCTCAAGATCGTCCAAAGCGGTTTTCTTCTCAGTGAGCTGGCGGTCAAAAAGGTCCTTTGTCGATTCGGCAATTTCAGTCTGGGTCTGCACTTGCGCGTTAACATATTTGCTGGCAAGTTCAGCGGTCACATTACGTGCGGCCTGTGGGTCGCGATCGCGATAGCGAATGCTAAACGCCGCCACTTTTTCGTTTCCGGTTTCTTCCAGATCAACTTTGACGGCCTTGTACATTTTTTCGATGATCAGTTCGGTCGGGACACCCGATGCACGTTCCACCTTATACAAATCGTATTTCTGGATCATCGGTTCAAGCGACGAGCGGCTTAAGACTTCCTGATTGATCGTCTGCAAACGCTGCGAAAGATCTTCGTTGGTCAGCGCTTGCACAAGATTCGACGAAATCGTCGGCGGCTTTACCGTCAGCAGCGATCTTGACTCGTAGATGCTCGGCAGCTTGTAAACGACATAGCCGATCGCGACGGTCATTGTGATCATCGGTAAGAGGATCAGCCATTTCTGACGCTTTACCATTCCGATGATCTCGCCCGGTTTTCTTTGTCTAAATTCAACGCTCATCGTTTCTTACCTCTGCAAATCTGCTACTTCGCGGTCTTTTCGTCAGTCTTTACCGGCTCTGACCGGCCCATCACCCTTCGGATTAGCAGTGCGGTCAAGACCAGCACCCCGCCGAAAATGAGAACACCGAAGGACTCCGGGATCGATACGATCAGTGTCTCGATCGCTGCAAAGTTAACAATTTCAAGTAATACAACCACTCAATAACCCCTCAAACTCGGCGGCCTAAAGGCTCGCCAGAACAGCCTTTGCGTCGTTCACCTCACGCTGGCTCAGAAAATCAGCTCGTTGGAGCGACGTCTCAACTTCACGCTTGGCCGAAGCCTTGTCACCGGCCTTTGCGAGGGCCATTCCTAGCCGCATGCGGTATCCCGGATTTGGTGCAACGCCATTGCGTTTTGCCGAAGCCTCTTCGAGAGCAACCGCTTTCTTCAACTGCTCCACCGCCGGCGAAGTCAACCCTTTCTTTAGATATACCCAACCGAGGGTGTCATAGTACCCGGCGACCGACTGCCCCTTCGAGACCGCAGAATTCGCAAGCCGCAAAGCTTCATCAAGATTGCCGTTGTTCTCGGCGAGCAGCCATGCGAGATTGTTAGCAGCGATCGGCGTGTCGGGCTCTTTCTCAAGTGCCGAACGGTACGCGGCTTCGGCTTCGGTGCGGTTGCCGCGAGTTTCTTCCAGAATTCCCAGCATCGTAAAAGCCTGTGCTCCTGGACGCTTTTCGATAATCTTCTTGTATTGTGCAACTGCCTCGTCGCCGCGATTCTGTTCGGCGAGCAATCCGGCGTAAGCCGAATATGCTGGCAGATAGTCGGCATCGAGATCGATCGCTGAGAGCAGTTCTTTTTCGGCGGCGGCTGGATTCTTCTCGGCTGTAAACACGCTCGAATTCAGGTATCGCAATGCCGCCACCACATCAGCCTTCCCAGCATTGACGCCCATCATCTCTTCGATCTTGGCGTGAGCCCTCGCGGTGTCACCTAGTTTGATCGTCGTGTTGACGATACCGGTCACCGCATCAAAATTCTGCGGGTCGAGGATCAGAGCTTTGTCGTAGATCGCGAGTGCGACAGTGAAATTCCGCTCTGCCAGTGAGACCTTTGCCAGATTGATCTGTGCCGACGCCGACCGCGGGCTCAAGCGAGCTACTTCTTCAAGGTCCCATTTTGCCTCGGCCAATTTGCCGAGTTCGAGATGGGCAAGGCCGCGTGCCGAAACCCCACGAAGACGCATGTCTGCGATCGACTGCGGATCATTCTCCGCATTCGGCGTTGCCGAGTTCGAGTTGTTGATCAGTTCGTTCGCGAACTTGAGGGTATCTTCCGTGCTACCCGCGGTGACGGCAGCCTGTATCTTTAGCAAGCCGGTCTTTAGATAATTGGGATGGTATCTGGCAAGGTCATTGATCGATGTGTTTGCCATGTCGATCTGACCCATAGCGAGACGAGCCTGGGCGTTCAGGAATAAAGGTTCGCGGCCACTCGGCTGCTTCTTCAGAACTTCATCAATGTCCTTGATCGCCTCTTCTACCTTGCTCTCCTGCAGACCCAGGCGAGCCCGAAGCAAAAGTGCCTCTACATCGTTATCATTGATCGCGAGAAGTGCGTCGAGCTGCTCGTTGACCTTAGCCGCGTCCTTACGATCAAGGTACATCTGGCCGAGTTCGTAGCGCGCAAGAACGTATTCCGGCGAGTCGGCAAGGATCTTGTTCAGTGTATCGATCGCCTCGTCACTGCGATTGGCCTTTGCATAGAATTCTGCAAGCACGAGTCGACTCTCAGGACTGTTTTCCTGAATCTTTACGAGCTCGAGATTCGCCTGCTCGGCTTTCTGCATTTGACGGCTCGTTACGTAGAACTCCCCGATCGCCTCGTACGCCTCAATATTTGTGGTGCCGAGCGAGATAGCTTTTTGAAATTGTGTCTCCGCCTCGTTGTCTCGATTCGAGTACATCAGAAAGCGGCCGTATTCCGTGTAGCCGGTGACTGCGTTCGGTACCGCGGCGATGCCGCGTTTGATTGCATTCTCGGCCTCGGCGGGCTTTTCGCGGGTCATGTAGAGCCGCTCGAGGCTGACATACGATTCGATTCTTTGAGGATTTAAGGCGATTGCCGCGTTGACCTGTCCCACGACCTCCGCGTCCGGACGGCCCTCGGCTGCCATAATGGACGCGCTCAGGATGTGGCCTTCGATAAAGTTTGGATCGGCGGTAAGTATCTCGTCTCTGAGCTTCTCGGTCTCAGAAACAAGCGGCGGTTGGACGAGAAGAAAGTAATTGCCGAGCTTCGCCTTCGCTTCAAGATTTGCGCTGTCGAGATCGACTGTCTTCCTAAGATCTTCGAGCGTGTCATTAAACTGCCCAAGATTCTCATGCGCACGAGCGAGTCCCCAATGTGCCGCTGCCGAGTTAGGATCGGATTCAGCCGCCGAGCGGAACTGCATCAATGCGTCATGGAATTTACGTTTTTGGAGATACTCTTCGCCCTTAGCGATGAAAGACGTGGTTGAGCCACATCCTAATAAGAATAGCCCCAAGCAAACGATTATCGTTAGATGGAAATAGGGTAGGACACGAAACTGGCACTCTCGATTAAACATACTTAAATTGTGTTCTACGCGTCGCCGGCATCTCTTGCTTTGGTCGGGGCATTGACCTTGGCGTTTCTGCCGGTTCGGCGGTTGATCGACCTATACCACTGGGCGATCCATGATTTCAAAAACTATTAACGTGGAAAACCTAAGTTTCCCGGGCACTTGAGAAAAAGGTGCAATCGACTGGTGATTTCAGAAAAAACTGTTTGTTTTTTGTTACTCAGGAACGTAGGGAGGAAGAACGTCGGCAAGTTGTGCAGCAAGATCGGTCGCAGCCTTGATCGCCGCAGTCTCATCCTGGCCCACGCTTGTCATCACACGCACCATCGAACCGTCGCTGCGGCGGCGTGTAACGCTGTCGAGAACGGTGTTGACCTTGTCGCGATATTCGCTCGCCTCGGTCCGGCCGCGGCCCTGATACCAATAGATCATCACCTCGTTGTAGATGCCGTTCTCGATGACATAGCGGTTCGCAGTGAACGTCGTCCCATCACCTCGCGGTATCTCGACAAACTGCGGATCTTTCATCACCCAACCTGCTCCGGGCAGACAATTCTGTGGACTGTGATATGTCGCTCCCCCACGCTGTGACTCGTAATAGCCGACGTAAATATTGCCGACACGCCCGTCTTCGAGAGTGTATTCGCGCATCGTGTAATCGCTGACCTTTAGCAGGCCCTCGATCTCTATGTTGAACTTGAACTCGCTTCCCCGCTGCCGCCAATCGCCGAGTTTCTCAGGCAGGGTTGTAAGCTGTTTCCGCTCTATCGATGCCTCGGCACGATTTGCGAACCAATTAACCGCAACACCGCCTAGAATAAGAACCACAATCAGCGGTATCGCCGAAGCAGATCGAAGAGACGCAATTGGCGGATCAAAGCTGATCGAGCCCGCCGAACTTCCTTTTAGAAATCTCTTCAGCAGAGCGTTAAGCCCGATCAATAGCGCGAGAGCTACCACATAGACCACCCAGCCCGAAGCATCGTGCCAGGGACCGTCGGTCGCTTGTTTGCCCCAGTGATATGTCATTACACCGGTGCCTGTCACGCGCGCGGCATTTGTTAGCACCGCGATCGGCACGGCGGCGATCATTAGAATGACGGCTCGTGAGAGATCGCTTTTTGAGAGATTTGCAAAGCCCTCGCCGTCATCTCGTCGAGTAAAATACGCGAGGATCAGCGCCAACGTGACCAGCGTCATCAACGAGCGTATGCCGCTGCACGCCTCGACCACTTCGAGTGAGATCGTCTGGGTCGAGCCGTTTGGAAGAATGTCGATGACATTTCCTTTCCTCAAGGTCGGTACTTCAAATAAACGGATTCCCCACACCGCCATCTGCGAGGCCCATATCTGCAGAGGAAAGGCGATGCGATTAAAGACGATCTGCGGGATCGGAATGGCAAGGAGTAGCAGAGCAAATGGCACGGCGATCAGCATCAACACTTTTCGCCCAAGAAAATAGATGACAACGCCGACGAGCAATGCGACCAGCGAAATTCGCTGCATGAAAAGCTCAGCCCCGAGTGTACCGGCAATTAGCATTAGCAACGCTGCGATCACCGTCGCCCCGCCGAGCCATTTCGCTGGATCAACGCGGGCAAGGATCGCGTCCTTCATCTGCCAGATCACAAAACCGATAACAAATGGAACCAGCAACCCGTGAGAATAATTCTCATCCGTCCACCAGTCGCGCCCAAGCTTTGCGAGCACAGTCGCGTACAGAAACGCGACCGATACCACGACGACAACGGACGTGAGAATTGCCGGGTTTAATTTTCGGATGCTGTCGCTCATTAGAACCAATGAGCAAGAAAGAATGAATGGCGTGAGAGTTCCCTGTTTTGTTACCTATTTCGTTCGGCGATGGCGTGAGCGATCTCGCGGAGCAAGGCAGTGTCTCGATCAAGGAGGTCGAGAGCGAGACACGCATCGTCTAAGAGTTTTGCCGCAAGTTCGCGTGTTCCGTCGATCCCGTAAAGCCCGGGATAGGTCGCTTTTTCGCTTACTGCATCCTTGCCAGCGGTTTTGCCGAGGGTCTCGGTTTCCTGCGTAACATCAAGAAGGTCGTCCGTAATCTGGAATAAAAGACCGAGGTCAGTCGCAAAACGCCTGATGCTGGCGATCTCACCGTCTGTCGCCCCGCCGATCATTGCTCCCGAGCAAGCAGCAGCCGCGATCAGCACACCGGTTTTCTGGTTATGAACCCTTTCAAGCTCCGCGACGCTGAGTTGCTTTCCTTCCCCGCTCAGGTCGAGTTGTTGTCCAGCCACCATCCCTGACGGCGTTCCGGAGGCATCGGCGATCAGCGAAATAAGTCGGAGCCGCAGTTCGGGTGTGAGGCCAGCGGCGTCTGCTATCGCTTTAAATGCGAGTGTTTGCAATACATCGCCCGCCAAGATCGCCGTCGCCTCACCAAACTGTTTATGACACGTCGGCTGTCCACGCCTAAGATCATCATCATCCATCGCCGGCAGATCGTCGTGGATGAGCGAATACGTATGGATCATCTCGATCGCCGCCGCCGTTCGCGAAAGTGCGGACATTTCAGCACCACAGGCTAGACCAACCGCATACACGAGAGCCGGGCGGACACGTTTCCCGCCCGCAAAAACACTCCAGCGAATGGCCTCATGAAGAACGGTCGGATCGACCTCAGGTCGAGGGATGAGCAGATCGAGGGTCTGATCCACTTCGAGACGGACTGCGGCAAAGAATGTATCCAGATCGGCCATTGCGAAAAATTATCATTTATAAGCCAATAATTATCAAAAAGGTCGGTTCGGCATTGTGGCCCATTCGAGTTTCGTTGTACATTGCCTCATGCAAAAAATATTTCGAATCGGGGCTGCAACTTTTCTAATGGTAGTTACCTTAACGATAGCGACGGCTCAGCCATCACCGTTGCGTTGGTACAAAGGCAACACTCACACGCACACCAAAAACAGCGACGGCGACTCGCCGCCGGCCGATGTCGTAAAATGGTACGCCGATCATAAGTACAATTTTTTGTTTATCACCGATCACGAATTTCTAACGCCGGTCGCAGGGCTCAACGAGCAATTTGGCAAGCCTGGCGAATTCGTTGTAATGCCGGGACAGGAAGTGACGGATAGTTTCGATAAAAAACCGCACCACCTCAATGGGCTCGGAATCTCACGGGTTTGCATCCCAGCAAAATCTGGCGTGTCGTCTGCAGCGAACATTCAGGCAAATGTTGACTGCATTCGCTCCGCCGGGGGCGTACCACAGCTAAATCACCCAAATTTTGGCTGGGCACTCACTGCCGGTGAGATCCAAAAGGTAACGAACTTCGCCCTGATGGAGATACACAACGGCCATCCGCTGGTAAATAATCTCGGCGGTGGTGGTTCGCCGGGTGCAGAAGACACTTGGGACACGCTACTTACTGCGGGAATGAGAATCTACGGCATTGCGGATGATGACTCGCATGCATTCAAGCAGCTTAACGAAAATCATCTGGCGAACCCGGGCAGGGGATGGATATTCGTCCGTTCAGCCGAACTCACACAGTCCGCAATCCTCGCGGCGATCGAGCGTGGTGATTTTTACGCATCCACAGGTGTCGAATTAGCGGAAATCAAGTACGACGGCAAAACCGTTGTAGTCGATATCAAAGAAGAACGTTGGAGCAAATATACGATCAACTTTATCGGAAGGGGTGGCCGCATCCTAAAAACAACCACCACAGAACCCGCATTTTATAAGATCACCGGCCGCGAAGGTTATATCCGCGTAAAGATCATCGAGTCAAACGGCAAAATGGCGTGGACTCAGCCGGTTTTTCTTGGTAAGTAGCTATCTCAAAGCTGGCTGAGCATCAGCTCCAAAGCTTCGTTATCGAGCCGGTAGGTCTCGTTGCAAAATCCGCAGGTCATCACCGCACCTTCGTCTTCGGCCAACATCGACGTTACTTCATCACTTCCGAGGGCCGAGATCATAGAAAAAGCACGCTCGTAGGAGCAAGTGCAATTAAAAGCCACCGGTCGCTCGGCGAGAATTTCAAAATCGATTATACCAAGGACGAGCGGTAGCAGATCTTCAGGCGTCGCACCTTCTTTAATCACCTCGGTTAGATGCGGCGCTCGCCGAACCGTATCCTCGATCATCGTGACGATGTGATCATTTACGCCCGGCATCATTTGAATCATGACCCCGCCAGACGCCACCACGAAAGGCTCGGTTTTCTTTAATAGAACGCCAAGCATTACCGCCGCCGGGATCTGTTCGCTCTTGGCGAGATAGTATGCAAAATCCTCCGCGATCTCGCCCGACGTGATAGGCACCGAACCAATGTACGGCTCGTGGTGCAACCCGATATCAAATCCGGACTCGCGCATCACATAGAACATTCCCTGCCCCACTAGTCTGCTTACGTCAAATTTCCCATCCGCCGTCGGTGGTAATTCAGCTTCCGGATTCCGTACATACCCGCGAACATCGCCCGTATTATTCACCTCAACGGTAATGCCACCGACCGGGCCGTCCGATTCGATACGAACCGTGAGACGGTCGAAATCCTTGAGGCTCGCACCCATCAGGGCTGCACCGGTTAGCATTCTACCTAAGGCCGCCGAGGCAGTTGGGCTGGTCTGATGCCTTCGAATTGCCTCTTCTACCGTGTCCGTAGTGACCGCCGCGATTAGCCTGACGGTCGCGTCGGCCGCTGTTCCATAAACGAGTTTGTCCATCTACAATAGTGTGAGAAGACGTTGGCCCGCTGTCAACTCAGTATATGCCGGAGAGCAAGCAAACCTGTATAATCCGAAATACAATGGGTCACGACATAAGAGGAGTAGATAAGATGGATGCAGGAATCACAGTCCCGAAACCAAGGTTAACGATAATAGTTGCTTTGACATTGATTCTGTTTTGTAACGTGATCGTTCTCAGCCAGAAAGATCAACGCGGAATTCTCGTTCCGGTGATAGCCTTTGTCAGCACCCGTGACCATGAGGCGGAATCGATGTCCGAACTTTTCCTGGCGACGGAGATATATCTGATCGATATGGACGGTAAAAACCTGCGTCGCCTGACCAATAATAGGTTTAGCGACCTGTATCCCAATATCTCGCCCGACGGCCGGCGTATCGTCTTCGAAAGCGGCCGTTTGCGTGTGTCTGGCGACCCTGACAATCTTTCCGATCTCTTTATCATGAATTCGGACGGCACCAACCAAAGGCATTTGATCCGCGGGTCATCGGCAAGCTGGTCGCCCGACGGCAAGTATATCGCATATCACGCCAGTGCTTCCGGTCGCGGTACCATCAATCGTACTAATCCGGGCGCGGCGACCTCGGACAGCGACATCTTTATTCTAAATGTCGATGATTTTTTGAGCGGTAAGGGCAAGCCGCGCAATCTTACCAACGATCCCGCGATGATCGATGAGGATCCGGACTGGTCGCCTGACGGAAAGACCATAGCTTTTACCCGATACGGAATTGACGTACCGCATGACAAGGCAACCAGTGCGGAGATATTTCTGATCAATGCGAACGGCCGCGAAAAACCCGTACGTGTGACCCAGAATAGTATTGAAGAACGCGGCCCTGCGTGGTCACCCGACGGAAAACAACTGGCTTCGACCTGTAGGATCAATGGTTCGGAGCTACAGGCCTGCGTTATGAATGCCGACGGTACCGCGATGCGGGCCCTTACAACCATATCCAGCCGCTCAGCCGCTTGGTCACCCGACGGAAAGAGGATCATTTTTCATCGGGACGTAAAATTCGGCGATACCGAGGACGAACAACTTTTCTCGGTCGATCTCTCCGGTTCGAATGAGATGCAACTAACCTCGGGGACGTACTTAAATGGTTGGGCAAACCCGGGTATGGTGAGACGGACCCGTCCTTAGCCTAAACTCTAAATTGGAATTGTCCACCAATGTCCCTATCGATCAGCGATAGTGGCGGGTTTTAAAGTCGGTACAATATGTTGTGGAAAAAAGTATTGACTTGCCTATCGCGATTCCGCTAAACTGCTTTCACTTGGGTACGATTTGGTTCGGCACTGCCTGAGACTCAATTCTAACAATTCGACGAAATTCGGGATTTCGAAAAGCTCGCCTCGGTGTTAAAATAGTGTTACACCGTCCGATAAAACTCGCTCGCGATTCCGGTATGGAGAGAACAACAGTATGAGCACAGCTTTCGATTCAGCGATTAACACCTTTCTCGACAAACAAGGCATTGGAACAGGCGCTGCTCAGGCACGCGAATTCAAGCCGCTCGGCCTAAATGCTCAGAAGGTTGTTAGCAAGCGATATGCCCTAAAGGACGAGAATGGCGAAGCGATCGAGAACTGGAACGACATCGTCAAGCGAGTCGTCGGCCATGTGTCGCGTGCCGAGAACGATCCATTCCGGCAAAAGCTCTTTTACAACGAGATGACTGCGGTAATGCTAGCCCGCGATTTTATTCCGAATACTCCATGTTTAGTAAACGCAGGAAAACCGAAAGGCCAACTCGCGGCGTGCTTTGTCCTGCACGTCCCCGACTCGATCGAGGGCATCATGGAACACGCGCAGAATGTCGCGATCATTCACCAGACCGGCGGCGGGACGGGAATGACGTACGAATTCTTGCGTCCGGCGGGGTCGATGGTGAATTCCACACGCGGCGTCGCGTCCGGACCGGTTTCGTTCATGAATATCGTCAATCAGACGACCGAGGTCGTGAAGCAAGGCGGCGTTCGCCGCGGTGCAAACATGGGCATTCTCGCGATCACCCATCCTGATATTTTGCGGTTTATTCACGCAAAGAACGATCAGACAAGCCTGACGAATTTCAATATTTCGGTAACTGTAACTGACCTTTTCATGGACGCCGTCGATAGCGGAACATGGTTTCAGACGGAATTTAAGGATGATCCGTGGACACAACCCATTTTCGACGCGGCGACGGGAACAGATTATGTAGTCTATCGTCGCCCGGACGGTTCGACGGCCACATTTGCGGACAAACTTGCATTCGAGACCGCCGACCTTAGCGATTGCACCATCGAACAGCCGCCGATACCGGGCATGGTCTTCGCCCCGGACATTTGGAACCGCATCATTGCCTCGGCCCACAAATACGCCGAGCCGGGCATTATTTTCATTGACGAAGTTAATCGCCACAACCACATGATGGCCTCGATGGGCCCGATCTACGCATGCAATCCGTGCGGCGAGCAGCAGTTGCATTTTAATAACTCCTGCAACCTCGGCTCGATCGACGTCGCTAAATTTTTCAAAAGAACAGAACATGGAGCCGATGTTATTGACTGGGAACGACTGTCAAGCGTGACGCAACTCTCGACTCAATTTCTCGACAACGTTGTCGACGCCGGTCACTTCCCGCTCGCTGAGATCGACGATGTCGTCAAACGCACAAGACCCGTCGGCCTCGGGATAATGGGTTTCGCTGACCTCTGTCTCAAAATGGGCGTTACCTATGGCAGCGATGATTCGATCGCGTTGATCGAAAAAGTAATGGGCTTTGTCCGTCGCGAATCGTGGCTCGCTTCGCTCAAACTCGGCAAAGATAAAGGCGTGTTTCCTGAATTTGAAGCAAACCGCGACGCCTATGCAAAGTTTATCTATGAGGACCTTGGCATTCCCCGTGACATCCCGCTTACGCCCCGAAATTACGAGGTGACAACTATCGCTCCGACCGGCACTATCTCTCTTGTGGCTGAGACTTCATCGGGAATAGAGCCTAATTTCTCGTGGGCATACGTTCGCCAGGACACGCTTGGAACGCGAACCTACGTTCATTCACCGGCCGCCGAGGCCCTTGGGATTCATGTCGATCAGACCGACGAAGAATCGATAAAATCCGCGGCAGACTATGTAGTCGAGCATGAAAGCGAATTGCCGCCCCATTTTATCTCCGCGATGGCGATCAAATCGCTTGAGCATGTAAAAGTGCTTGCTGCTGCCCAAAAACACGTCGACAACGCGATCTCAAAAACATGCAACGGAGCAAAGGACGACACCGTCGAATCCGTCGACGAGCTCTATCACCTCGCCCGCAGACTCGGTTGCAAAGCAGTCAGCTATTACCGCGACGGCAGCCGCGAGGGTCAGGTACTTAATACGATAAAGAAAGAAGCGGAGAGTGGGGCAAAAGGAGAAGAGGAGATATCCGATCTCGGCTCTTCTTCCCACCTTGCCCCCGTCCCGCCTTCTCAATCGAGAGTGGAGCGGCCCCGCGAATTACAGGGCTCGACGTGGCGCATCCCGTTCGAGGGGCAAAATCTTTATGTAACCGTTAATCACGATGGTAACAGCATTCGCGAAATATTCTGCGCGGGCCCGATCTCACCGGGCGTTGGGTTGCTTGCTTCAAAAATGCTCCGCGGCGGGTTTGAGGCGAAAGAAGTCGCTCACAGCCTGAACAAAGTTACGTCGTCTCATGCTGTTTGGTTCAATGAACGCCTCCTCACTTCGCCCGAGCAAGCCATCGCCGAATGTCTTTTGCTAATTGACCGTCGGCTCAAAGGTCTTCCCGAATCTGAACGTGCGATCGGCAAGGCTACAGCCGTCGAGACACCTACGATGTCGAACATGATCGGTACTTGCCCCGAATGCAGTGGACAATTGGAACACGCTTCAGGTTGTGACTCGTGCCGCGATTGCGGATACTCAAAATGCAAATAACGAGTCCGGTGGGCGCGGATTCGTATGACCAACTCGCACAAAATATGATCCGAGAGTTTCAGATATGACCGTTTTTTTGGGGCCGGGCGTCTCTTCTCATCCCGGTCATCATGCCCGGACGGCACTCCAGTCACAAACCCATCAATCGCTTCATCATTAGGCCCATCAGACGGCCCTTCACGGCTGATAAGAGCGTCATCTTGCCTGATCGCTAGGATCGGAATCGGGCGGAGCATTTTCGGCACGGAATATCGTAAAACTAAAGACCTTTGACACCGCCAGACGTCCTCGCGAACGCACATCCTGAATGTACCAACGACCGTAGAAAGTCCGTCCGACCATCGAAGGCTCGCCAGGTATCGCAATGTTTATCGAAGCGTAACCACCGCCGGTTGCCATCGGAGTAATGTCAACTTTGCCCCGGTGTAGTGATCCGGTAGGCGGAATCGAAGTGCGTATTCCCGGATCGACATCGTCGATGATCAAGTACGCCAGACCCTGATTGGCCGATACAGACACCGCCAAAGTAAAATTGGGGTTAGCAAGCAGCGGTGGTTCGATGGCGAAAGCCTCGGGAACCGTCCCGCCGAGTGCGGCACGCCCCACGCCTGATATCACCGGCACGCGAGACGATTCCGTATATAACTGCGGACGATCGAACGGCGGTAATTCATTCGCCACGCGCTGATCGGTCCACGGCCTTTTCAGAAAAGCGACAAGGTCAGCCTTTTCCTGTGTACTGAGATTCAGCTCACGAATGCCCCCCGCCAGATTGGGAGCCTTAAAGTCACCACCGCGATCGTAAAAATCGACAACATCTTCGAGCGTCGCAAACCGCCCGTTGTGCATAAATGTCCGGTGAAGCTCACCGTTCCGAAGACCAGGCGTCCTGAACTGAGCGTCTTCGTCCGTATTGTTCGTCACGGCTCCGCGACCGCGATCCTCGATCTGCGGTCGAACACCTATGTTGAAAAACTGATGTTGTCCCGATCCCAAATTTCCGTCGTGACAGATATTGCATGATGAGGTGGCAAACACCGCCTGGCCGTTCTGCTCCTGTAGGGTAAGCGGCTGAATTCCGTACGCGGCCCGGTCCAGAGGCGTACGGTCTGAGAATAAAGTCCGCTCGTGCGAGGCGATCGCCATCGAAATGCGGGCAGGCGTCACATCTGTCGAACCAAATGCCTCGGCAAACAGCTCTGGGTATAAACGATCGCCGATCCATGTTTTGAGGCCTGTCGGGACGTTCGAGGCAAGCGCCAGAGGGCGCGAGATCTGAACACGGGCCGCAACCTGCGACCAATTTCGGCCGCCATGAGCCATCTCTGCGGATGAGAGCGGCGGCCCGGCACTTTGGCTTTCGAGCGAGGCACCGACGGGCAGCAACACGGCATTTGAAAGTTGATCGCGAAACTCATCAAGCGCCCGCCCATCCCAGAAAAGTCCTGTGGTCGAGTAACCGGAGTTCAGATATGACGGAGCCTTGCGGCCGGTCACCTGTTCCCTGAAACCGAATTTCGCATTCGGAGAATAATTTCCGTTAGCCGCGTTTTGCGGAACGCCCGGCGAACCAAACACATCGTCGGCCGTGCCGAACATATTGTCATAGCCGGGGTTTCGGCTTCGGGCCGAGCCGACGGTACTGCGCGGATCGGTACCGCCCGTTCGCGGCTGATGGCAGGTTCCGCAGGCTACGGTCTTGGTCGAGGAAAGCTGTTCATCCCAGAACAAGGCCTTGCCTAGATATGATTTGGCTGCGGTCAACTCGTTGCCCGGCGGAGCGTTCGATGGCCCAAGCGGCTCTATAGGCCCCGGCACGATCTGTCCGTTAGCTCTGGTTCCCTGATCGGGTGAGCTAAAGCCGCTCGACTCGACAGTATTCTCGGCTTTAACCCAGTAAAAATAGGTTTGAGCCTGAGCCGCAGACGGATCGAAAAAATAATTCGCCCTGGTCGTACCGACATCCGCCGCCGTCGCGGTGTTGTTCACGGTATTACGAAAGATGCGATACAGCGTCGAACCCCGCATCGTGTCCCAGTGAAGGCCGACCTTGTTAGAATAATCACCGTCCGATGCCGACACACCAGTCGGCGCCGCGATCGCAGTCGGCGAACTAAATGTATCGGCAAATGCCACCGAACTAGCTTGTGAGAAGTAAAAGATAAGAGTGAGCGATACAAAAATACCTACCACACCCAGCTTGATTTGACGCATAAAAGTCTCCGAATTATTTTAGATACAAGGCTGTCGACGCCGTAAACCAGGGGCTCGCTCTCAGCATTTTGCAAATCTTAGATTTTACCATCAAATTCCCTAACTCTAAATGCGGCAAATCGTCAGCAAGTCGGACATCAAAAGTCTTTGGGGATGGAGATTTTTCTAGTAAAATCGTCGTGATGAAACGCATTGAAAGAACCCTTCTCTTAACTGTTGCAGCTACAGGCATTTTTGCTTCGATGATGGCTGAGATATCGGTCACTGCGTCGGCCGGTGCGACCAATTTCGCGACGCCGACGCC
Organism: Acidobacteriota bacterium; assembly: GCA_031408595.1. Lineage (GTDB taxonomy): Bacteria > Acidobacteriota > Blastocatellia > Pyrinomonadales > Pyrinomonadaceae > OLB17. The sequence goes on from JANNWQ010000036.1 coordinate 15,739, forward strand.
AACACCCAGACCTAGAGTAGTAGTTATAACGGCATCGCTCCCCACGCCGGTTTCGTCTCCAACACCCCAAATTTCCCCTACTGCGACGCCGGAACAGCGACTGCAAACGATAGAAGAGTTGCAGTCAAAGATCCGGCTACGCATGAATTCACCCGAAGTGCGACGGGGTCGCGTCGGCGTCAAGATCGTGTCACTTGCCAGTGGCAAGGTTATTTTTGAAAATGACGCCGACAAATACTTCATGCCTGCGTCGAATCAAAAGAATTTCACTGTGGCCACGGGTTTTGAAAAGCTTGGTTCGGATTTCCGATTCATTACAAGCGTTTACTCAAACTCGCTACCTGACTCAGCTGGCACGATCAAAGGCGACGTTCGCATTTTCGGTCGCGGCGACGTTTCGATCTCGACTGCCTTCTTTGGGACGACGCCGACAGATCCGAACACATATTTTAAAGGTATAGACCGCCTCGTGGACAAGATCGCGGCAGCGGGAGTGAAAAAGATCGATGGAAATCTGCTGGCGGATGACAGTTATTTCAAAGGCTTTCATATACCCGACACTTGGGAATGGGACGATCTTCAGAATTACTACGGGGCGGAGATCTCGGCTCTGCCAATCAACGACAATGCCGTCGATCTTGCGGTCACACCGGGAACTGTTGGCGGGCCTTGCATCGCAAATATATTGCCGGGAAATGCGCTTTTTCAAATAAACAACACCTGCGTGACGACCAATTCATCGGCCCGGAGAACTCTATCGGTAATCAAGCGTATCGACCGGAACATTCTCGACATCTCCGGCACAATGCCAGCCGGTGACGGCGGCTATCGAAACTCGATCGCGATAACGCGGCCGGCCGATCTTTTCGTGGCTTTGTTAAAACGTCGCCTCGAATCGACCGGCATCGTCGTCACCGGCACGACACGCTCGATCGCTCCAAATATACTGCGTGAAACAAACCAGATCGAGATCGCAAAGCTCGAATCCGTTCCGTACCGCGAGATCGCTGCCAAGACGATGAAGCCGAGCCAGAATATGTTTACCGAGACGATCCTGTGGGCGATCGGTGAAAATGCCCGTGCTAAGCATCCAAATCCGACGAGTGTCGCCACATCGACAAGTTCACAGCTGGGCATCGCCGAAGTTAAGTCGTTCCTTGAGAGCATCGGTATTCCGTCCGACGGAATTCTGCCATACGACGGCAGCGGACTTTCGCGCCACAATCTGATCACGCCGAACGCCGTCATCTCGCTTTACACCTACATGGCAAAGGGTCCAAACGCACAAGCATGGCGCGACAGCCTGACCATCGGCGGCGTGGACGGAACATTAAGAAACAGATTTATCGGAACCTCAGCAGCAGGAAACATGCGCGGCAAAACGGGCACGATCGATCAAGTCTCGGCCCTCTCAGGCTACGTTAAAACAGCCGGCGGCGAGGAACTCGTCGTCTCGTTCATCGTCAATGGCGTCGCCACAACCAGCCAACGCACATCGCTGATGGACGAAATTGTCGTTAATCTCGCGAATTACAACGGACGAATCGATTGAAATGGAGACCGGCGAGGTATCCAACACCGAACTTGAGAGCGGTAAGTATTAAACTCATCCCCGAATCGACATTCGAGATCATCTTCCTCGAGCGGTCGAAAGACTACCTGCCAAATTGCCGATCCGATGAACGCGTAGATCGCGACAAGCGGCGATCCGAGAAACAAAGCGACTGCCAGTCCCTGACCAATACCCGAGAGGGCCATCGGATTGCGAACAAATCGGTAAGGCCCGCTTATAACCAGATCGGTCGCGTGGTCAAGCGGCAAAGGCGTACCTTTACCAGTTTTCGACATTACCACTGCCGCCCACACACCAAGCAGGCTGATGGTGACTAAAAGGACCATTGCGACCGGGCGTTGCAGCGGAAACGCAATCCGAACGATGCCCAATTTATCTTCGAGTTGAACAATTAGAAGCGGAATTAGTGCTAGGATCAGCGTCCACACTACGACGATCTGAGAAAATGTCTTGAATAATATATAGCGGGGCGAAGCGGGTTTCGACTTTCGAAACATCTGCTGACCCGTTGTGAGCCCAGTTACAAAAACACCCGACCAGACTAGAGCCGGCAACATTAGTGCGACACCAAGCCAACCTAGATCGGTCTGAAGCGTGTATGCAAAAGTGTAAAAAGTGGCCTGCGCGATTGCTCCCGTAACGAGCCAGGCTACAGGTAGGGCATATGTCGAACGCAGATACAGCAGGGTCGCCGCAACTATCGAGCCCGGCGCAATGAGTAAAAGATCGCCGAGCCAAAAGGCATTTAAGGAAACGAATGAGCCAGTTTCTAGACGAAACAAATCGCTCGTTTCAGGCGCCAGATACATCGTCAGCCACCAGACTGCCACACCGAAGCCCTGCAGAGCGTAATAGCCGATGGCCCATTTCCTGACATTTTCCATTCGCTAAATCCGCAAGCGGTCGAGTAATTTCTGGTGAATCCCTCCAAATCCCCCGTTCGACATCACCGCGACCACGTCGCCATCACGCATTTCTGGGGCGAGGTGTTCGACGATGGCATCGGCGTCAGCGAGGGTGATCGCCGAGGTGCCGGAGGCGGTGATATCGGAGACGAGTTTAGGAACGTCGAGCACATCGCCATAGTTCTTGGCGTCCTCGGGATTGAAGACCCCGGCGATGATAACTAGGTCGGCGTGGGCGAAGGCGGCTTTGTATTTTTCTTCAAAGATAGACAGCCGCGACGAGCGGGAGCGCGGTTCGAAGATCGCGATCAGGCGATTGTCAGCATATCGCTGGCGCAGGGCCTTGAGCGTCTCATCGACGGCGGTCGGATGATGTGCAAAATCGTCGATGACAGTCACGCCGCGTTCGACGCCCCGGACCTCCATTCGACGTTTGACCGATTGAAAGGTGTCGAAAGCCTCCTGCATCTTCGCCTGAGAAAGGCCCCAGGCATCGGCTGCGATGATGACGGCGAGGCAGTTGCGGACGTTGAATTCGCCGATCATGTTCGTCGAAAACTCACCCCAGTGCTCTCCGTCGCAGAAAACCTTAAATCGCGTCCCGGCCTCTGTAAACTCAAGATCCCGAGCCTGCCATTTCGCATCCGCCGAAAGGCCGAAGGTCTCGACCGTCGTGTGCAATTTCCCTTTCATCTGCTCAAGCACTTCACCGACGACGGGCGAATCGATACCGCAGATCAAACGGCCATTACCCGGAACGAGATTCATCAGCCGCGAGAATTGCCACTTGATCGCGTCGATGTCTTTGTAGATGTCGGCGTGGTCAAATTCGATGTTGTTCACGATCGCGATCTCGGGCAGATACGACATGAACTTCGGCTTTTTGTCGAAAAATGCCGTGTCGTATTCATCACCTTCAACCACAAAATAGTCGCTGTCAGTTACTCGGAAACTCTGCCCGAAATTCTGAACCACGCCGCCAACCAAAAATGTCGGACCGAGCCCGCCGACCTCGCATATCCAAGCCGCAATGCTCGTCGTCGTTGTTTTACCATGTGTCCCGGCAACAACCAACGAACGCCGCCCACGAATAAATTCATCCCGCACGGTCTCAGCCTGCGAACGATAGAGAAACTTGCGATTCAGCACTTCCTCAAGCTCTGGATTGCCCCGCATGATCGTGTTCCCAACGATCGTCACGTCACGCGGCAGATCAGCATTCTCGGCCTTATAGCCAGACACTATCTCGATGCCCAACGCCTCAAGCTGCGTCGACATCGGCGGATAGACATTTTGATCCGACCCGGTCACCTTGTGCCCGCGTGCCTGTAACATTCCAGCCAGCGAAGCCATCGCCGTACCGCAAATTCCTATCAAATGGTAGTGCATATTAGAGCATGTGGTGGTTTACGTGTTTTGTTTGAACGCTCGAGTAAAATCGTTTATCGCTTCGACTTCGCGACGATGTAGACCGCTTTCGCGGAGCAAATTCATAAGTCGCGAAAGCCGATCCGGAATCGTGTCATTTTCTACTTTATGTGTGGCGAAGGTTAGGCGTTGGAGAAACTCACCGATTTCCAAATGCTCAGCTAAGAGTGCATTTTCGAGAAACTCAAGATCTTTTTCGCGTCCTGCGATCAACTTGCTAACACCGACATCGTAAATATCGACACAAAAGGCGACTACCCGTCCTCTTTCGTCTCTCAGTGTTTGAAGCCTATCTTGCCAGCCATCAGGCAGAACCACGGTCGCGAGCCCAAGTCCATCAGCGTACATTCCATGCTCGTTCTGATAGTCGCTTGCGACACCAAACAAGCGGTTGATCTCGTTCCTAAACTCAGATTGCTCAGGGCCGAAAAGAAAATCGCACTCCACCGACCTCTCGACAATGCTCGGAATTACCCCAGACAAGAGATGAAAGACCTGAGACCCGACGATTATTGGCTTTTCTTTTCCCAGAACTACCGAGATATCGGCAAGGAGTTCAAACAAGTCTGACTTCCGCACATTCACTCCATATTCTTTCGCGTTCAATCTTGGTCAAAATACCCGTAAATGGCGTCGATGAGCGAAGCCGCTGCCCTTCATCAGTTTGCTGTTTAATAAGGCGAATGATCTCGTCTGTCGTGGAATTTTCTAAAATATTTCGCCACTCAAGATAGGCAAGCTCTGCTCCATTTTCAAACCTACCGCTACTAAGCCAACGATCAAGGTTCTTGATAGCGACTGCGATCACCCGCCGGCCATCCTGCCTAAGCTTTTCAGCAATGGCCAGATGGAGAAGGTATGAGAATCGATCTACCGGATTCATCTTTAAATTATATCAAAAATCCCAAACCGCATCGCCCTCTACTTTAGAAGATCAGCAAACGGCAGCTTATCTGTCGAGATATAATGATCAACCGCGCTGAATAGCATTGAATTTGCTTCCTTATAGTCTTGATCGACCATTTTGAACTTGTTCGTCTTCAAATCGCAGAACTCGGATTTTCTCGATAGTTCCTTACCGGAAGTATCAAAATATATTTTTTCGACCATCCTAAAATCTCCGTAAAAAGTTCGATAATCGATATCGACCTTGGCAAGCGTACCGTTCGCCCGAAAGTATGAGAACACGTATTTCACCCAGTCGCCCGACGGGCTCGACAGCGTGAAGTTGGTCGCAACGACCTTGCCGCCCTTTTTCCAGGCGTAGGCTATGGAATATACCTCAGATTTGTCACGATGCTTTTCGAGAGCTTTCTCAGACACAAACTTCTGATACTTCGATGGTTGTTCTGTTTCTGCATTCGAAACGTCGGCAAACACGAGTTTAGGATTCGTCCTCTTCTTAGTGAAGGCCATTATCTTAGCGGCATACGCATCAATCGCTTTGACCTCAGCCGTCTGCCCGAGGGACAGCGACGAAAATACAAATGTAAGTGTCAGAGACAGTACTGCAACATTTAATTTAACCATTCCTATTCCTCCGGATCAGCCGAACGAGACCACTATTCTACTTTTCCAAACATCCTAGTTTAATCCAATTCCGCGCCTCGCGTCGAAGGCTCAGATTGTTATCATATGAACGTGCTAAGATCGCTTTCCTTGCTACTCACTCTCGCCATTTCGACTGCAACCTCGTCACTCGCCTTCGAGACCGATCAGTACAATCTGCCGCCCATTCCCCTGGGCGATATCGGAGCTGAAGTCTCAGGCTATTTTGAGGAGAATCTTATTGCGGCAATAGTCGAGGTAAATAATGAGATCGACAGGCTTAACCAATGCATCGGCAGCGACAAAAAGCGTGAGAAGGTTTGTCCCTCGGCAAACGAGGCGAGGCGGCGATTGAACGAAGCTCTCGATAATGATGCCGTGGGACGAGCGCTATTCAAACGGATCGGCGACGGCAGCTTGTTTGTCACAAAGACTGGAAAATGGTTTCGTAGCCATAAATTTGCTGTGTCGCCCGCGAGCTACAAAGTGCCGTATGCCGAGTCCATCTACTTCTTTAAGCCGTCCAATCAGCTGACGCTCAGCCCGACGATCAGGATGTTCGATGTCGAATTTGGCACCGACAAGATCGAGCACTTGCTACAGCAAGGCTGGAAGTATTTTGAGATCCGCAGAGCCGAACTCGATAAAGGAAAAACTGCCGCCGATGCCGATAAAAAGGCCGTAGATTGGGGGAAACGCTCTGAGCGGACCTACTACGGACTGATGTCGTCGGGTGTTTATTCAAGTGCCGATCTGGCCGCTAATTATGTCGGAATGCGATTTTATGAGGGAATGACAAAACCTCTGCGGATCGATGGCTCGATACGACCGGCAATACTCGAAATCTACGCCGGTCACTGGCGGATCGCTCCAAATGTCGACCTGCCTTCGACCCTCCTCAAACCCTTCATCTCGGAACATCTAAACGAAGCTTTCAACCCCTCAGGCTTCGCATTCTTCGTATATCCGACCGTAAAACGCGTGGTTCGCACACGCTCGTGTCGCGGATGGGAGAGCTTTATCAAACTGACTACAAAAGCAAATCTTGAGCAAAGATCCGCCCGGCTAGAGAAGTGGAATGGCGAAGACTATGGCTTTGCGACGAAAGGAAGACGTGTGACGATCGGCGATTCGTGTTTCATGGTTCTTAATTTCTGATTGCGTGTCAAAACGACAGAGGTATCCCAAACTCGCAGCGTATCGACCCAAATCGGGACGAACATTGAGATTTTCACCCGCACTGGCCTCGCTCAAAACTCCACCGCAACCGCCGCAAATACCGCCGCCACTCTATCCGCCTCGCCTTCCGAACATTTCAACGATCACGAACCTAGAAGCTCCATCACCAATGCGTCGGCTCCGTAGACCTTCCTCAAAGCCTCGATTATCCCAGCCGAGTGAATACCGACGGCGCGCGAGCCCTCGTTCTCGTCTATGTACCAGTAGCGGTTCGAGAGTTTCTGGTTATTGCTGTCAAAGTTTAGCCCGACGAGTTCACCTTTGCGGTTGATAACGGGTGAACCGGAGCTGCCGCCGATGGTGTCCGCGGTGTAGACGAAGTTGAGCGGCGTCGAAAGATCGATCTTCGAACGGGCATCTTTGAGGCTCTGCGGCAGATCGAACGGATGCTTTTCGCCAAAACTCAGAGCACGGTCATATAGGCCGAAATACGTCGTCTTGAAAGGCACAAGGGTCGTGTCTTCGTCGTACCCCTTGACCACGCCATATTGCATGCGGAGCTGGCTATTCGCATCCGGCGGCAAAGATTTTCCGTAAACGGCAAAACGGGCCTGAGCGATCTTGGTGCCATTCGCGGTATCGATGTTGAGGATATTCTTCTCGTTCCATGCTCGAAGTTCGCGAATGACGGGCTCGACACGCCGTGCGAGAGTAATCATCGGATCGGTCGATTTCGCGATCGCGTCGCCACCGCCGTCGAGCAGAGCCTTGCGAACAGCCGGATCCCCGAGCTTGGTTTCGCGAGCGGCCCGTCCGACGACTTCCGACGCGTCGGCATTTCCGAGAGCAGCTTTGATAAACGGATCGCTCGCACCAAGCACCTTGACGCCCTCTTCAAGCCAGGCGGTCAACGTGGCCTGTTCCATTTCCGGATAGATCGGAGCGGGCGATAGAACCGACGTTTTGAACGCCTCAAGCCGGGCATCGCGGTATTCCGGGAATCGCTGGCCCTCCGGTTTTGCGGTCTCGATGTGATAGGTGACGATCTGCTGCGCGATGGTGGCGAGTCGCGAAGCAGCGAGATTTGAGAACGCAAGTTGCTTGGCCTTCGCCGGCAGTTCGCCGTATGCCTTTGCGATTACGGCCCAGGCAGGAGCGTACTGTTTGTCGAGTTCGGGCTTAGCGGCGAGCCGTTCGCGAAGTTCTTTTTCCTCAGCCTCTTTGCGAGCGAAATTTCGTGGATTAAGCAAACCATTTTGCTGCCCTTCGAGCCGCTTGAGCGAATTTGCGAACGAACGCATTCCAGGGTTTGCCTGTCTCAATTGTTCCGCTCCAAGTTTCGAATAATTCTCGAGAGCCTTGCGGCGTGTTTTCCAAACCTGTTCCTGCAGCGGGTTGCCAACGTCGCGTTGATAAGCTAGCTGGGCAACGGTCAAGAGTCGAGCGGTCGAGCCGGGATAACCGGTCACAAGGATAAATTCGCCGTCATCGGCACCGGTCGCAGACCATTTGAAAAAGTTCGGCGTCGCCGCCGGCTGGCCATTCTCGTAGGCTCTCAAGAATGTGAAATCAAGATCGTGCCGCGGGAAGACAAAGTTGTCATAGTCGCCGCCAAAGAAAGCCGCCTGTTCCTCAGGCGCCATCACGAGCCTAATATCGGTGTAGCGCTTGAAGCGATACAGCCAATATTCGCCGCCGCTGTAAAACGAAATGACCTCGCAACGCAATCCGGCAGTGCAGTCCTTCTCGATAGCTGCGATCTCCGCCGTGCGTTTTGCAGCCATCTCGGCATCGTTCGCCCTCGTTTTTGCAGCATTATGAACGCGCTCCGTGACATTGTCGTAGGACTGCAGAATCGAAGCATTCGCGTCAGGGATCTTCAATTCCTCGGCCTGAGTTTTGGCGTAGAAACCTGTTTTTAAAAGGTCGCGTTCCTTACTCGACAGGCGCTCAATATATCCAGCCGCGACGTGATGATTTGTCGCGATCAAACCATTAGAGCTAACAAACCCCGCCGATGCATTGTTCACCTTCGGACTAGCGAGCCGGATCTTATGGAGCCACTCCTTCGACGGCTCAAAGCCATACTTTTCCTTCCACTGCTTCAGCGGTGGATTGTCGAACGTCCACATGCCGTCATCGGCGAGGACGGAAGGGACGCTGGTAACAACGAACGAAAGGATGAGTAGGTAAACGGAGATCTTTTTCATGGTTTTAATACTGGTACGCTGCTAATTTCGATTATTGATTCGCCCGCGTTTAGCAATTCAACAGCATCCGCTAAAGTTGTGGTTAGAATGCGTTGAAGCTCATCGTTAGAAGTATTCCCGCAGGTCAACCAGATGATCTTTGGCGGCGGGCCAACGCGGCCAAGCAGATCTAAAAAATCCCGATCTTTGGTTAATACGACAGCCACTACTTCACGAGCAGCATTGAAGATCTGAATATCATCAGAATCTCGTAGCCCAAGATCGCGGATAGCAACAGCCTCGAGTTCAAAGTTGTCGCTTATCCATGAAGCGATCCGAGGCGAGAGTAGAGCGTCGATCCAAATCCTCATGCGAATGCCGGTAAAATTGGATGATCAAATCTACGGGCCGCGTATTGCAGAACCGCATTGATATCTTCCATTTCAAGATCGGGCATCTCGTCGAGGATCTGCTCCTTAGACAGGCCCGAACCGAGAAGATCCAGAACATCCGTCACACGAATTCGCATTCCACGAATGCACGGACGCCCACCACATTGGTTTGGATTTATGGTTATTCTCTCGCTCGGATTCATACGCCTATTTTACACCCGATTTGAATCATTTATCGCAAAACTCGTTGCAGTTTTCCCATCGCACCTTCGAGAACGCTGTCTTCGCGGGCGATGCAGATACGGACGAAGGCATCCCAATCGTCACTGTCGGCGAAGGCGGAGCCGGGCGTCATGCCTACACCCGCGTCGCGCATTAGCATTTCGTTGAAGGCAATGGCGTCGTTGTATTGCTCCGGGATGCGTGCCCAGAGATAGAACGCCGAGCCGGAATCGTAGATCTTGAAGCCAAGATCGGTAAAGATCTCGGACGTGTATCGCCGTTTGCCGTCAAATTTATCGCGAAGCTGCGGATAGTAAGCGTCGTCGGCCATCAAAACCTTAGACAGCGCCGCCTGCAAAGGGGTTGCAGGGCAAACGTAGATGACGTTCGCAGCGTTGTTGATCTTTGCTATCAGGTCGCCGTTGCCGTAGGCGTAGCCGAGACGCCAGCCGGAGATGTTCCACGATTTGGAGAATGAGTTGACCGTGATCGTCCGCTCCCACATGTCCGGCAGCGAGGAGATCGGGGTATGCGGATTTTCGCCTGTGACGTAGTGCTCGTAAACTTCGTCCGAGACGACGAGCAGGTCAAGTTCCTTGGCGACATCCGCGATGGCCTCGAGCTCGGTCTGCGACATCACCTTGCCGCTCGGGTTCGCCGGTGTGCAGACGATGATCATCGTCAACGGAAACTCCGTGCGGTCTTTTAGCTCTTTACAACGGGAAAGCAAAGCATCTTTTTCAAAGCTCAGATCGGCAGGATTCAATTCAAATGTCTCGGTCTTCGCACCAAAATCTTCAAGAATTCGCCGGTGATACGGATAATACGGCTCAAAAACGAGAGCCGAATTTCCTCGCAAAAAGCTCTGGGCAATGCCGATCAAAGCTCCCGTTCCGCCATTCGTAATCATTACCTCAAAAGGCCTTGCCTCCGGATCGACCGTGATGTTGTTGTATTTCGCGATCTTGGCAGCGACAGCTTTGCGTAGATCTTCGTTGCCTTCGCTGCCGCCGTAATGGTTCTGGCTGGCGGCGATAATGGCGGCGGCTTCGGCTGCGAGTTGCGGGTCGATGGGCAATTCCGACTGCCCCTGAACAAGATTTCCGCTCGGCGGCACGAGCCGCGTGATTGCACGGATATCGGGCTTTACTTTCTTTGCTACTACTTCTGACATATCCTATAAAAATAGCAGTTTTCGTCTCAGATTTCTAAATGTCCAAGAACGCGCCCGCCAAAAATATAGCCTCGCAACCACCATCCCAGCCGGCAGGAATATTCGGCGGGCATCTACGCGAGTTTTGGCGGGACCGTACGGGATTTCTCTCGCGTCAATCCGCACTAGGCGACGTCACGCGATATCAACTCGGCCCGCAGCCGGTGTTTTTCGTCAATCACCCCGATCACGTTCGCGATCTATTTGTCGTCAACGCCCACAAATTTCGCAAGGGCCGGGCTCTCCAGCGTGCCCGAGTTTTGCTTGGGAAGGGCCTGCTCACAAACGAGGGCGAACCGCATCTACGTCAGCGGCGGATGATCCAGCCGGCGTTTCACCGGCTGCGTATTGCCGAATATGCCCGTTCGATGGTCGAATACGGCGACCGCATGGCGGCGAGTTGGAATGACGGCGACGTTTACGACATCGACAAAGAGATGATGCATCTTACGCTGCAGATCGTCGCCCGAACGCTCTTTGACGCCGAGGTCGAGGATGATGCCGACGACATCGGTGCCGCGATGACAACGATGGTCGAATCGTTCAACTTCCTGCTGCTGCCGTTCTCCGAGTGGCTCGAAAAACTGCCTTTACCGTTTTCGCTCAGATTCAAACGCGCCCGGCGGACACTCGACACTATCATCTACGGCATCATCGACGAACGCCGCCGTTCAGGCGAGGACAAGGGCGACCTGCTCTCGATGCTCCTTATGGCTCAGGACGAAGACGACGGCGGAACGATGACGGACGAACAGGTCCGTGACGAAGCATTGACACTGTTTCTGGCGGGACACGAGACGACGGCGAACGCCATGACGTGGACGTGGTATCTGCTCTCTCAACATCCCGCGGCAGAAGCGAAACTCTACACCGAACTCGACTCGGTGCTAAACGGTCGAGTTCCGGCGATGGACGATATTCCGCAGTTGAAATTTACCGAAGCGGTACTTGCCGAAGCGATACGGCTCTATCCGCCTGCCTGGGCGATCGGGCGAAATGTGGTTGACGAACACGATTTCGGCGGCTTTGTCGCAAAACCGGGCACGCTGATCCTAACGAGCCCGTTTGTGATGCACCGCGACGCCAGATTTTGGGAAGCGCCGCTCGAATTCCGGCCCGAACGCTGGGAAACGACTAGCGTCAAAGAGGCTACCAATCGAAATATCTTCTTCCCTTTCGGCGGCGGAATTCGTCGGTGTATCGGCGAAAGCTTCGCCTGGACCGAAGGCATCTTGCTGATCGCGACCATCGCCCGAAAATGGAAACTATCGCTCGCACCAGACCAAAAGATCGGCCTAAATCCGCAGATCACGCTGCGGCCTAAGTTTGGAATGAGGATGACCTGTCAGAGCCGGGAGCGATAGCGACTGGGTTCTTAATCGCTATGGTTCCGCTACCGGCTTTTCGACACCCACTTATTTCCTTTTAACCAAAACCGAAGCAGTTTCTCAGCGTCTTCACCTGCGTAATCGATACCGATCCGTTTTCCGACGGCGATCTCTTCGTCCGAAAACGATCGATACTGCTCGATCTTGATAGCGTCGCCGATGAGGTCTCCGCCGTTCAGGGTTCGGTCGATGGACATTGCTATGCAGAGTTTTTCTGGGCCTGACGTTAGGTTTTTGTCGGGCATAACGGACCGAGGTGCCCCGGTCGCTACCGCTCTCGGTACTGACCGTCGCTTGCGCATTGTTTCGATCCCTTCAACGGGTTCGATGGCTCGGACGAGGACGACGTGGGGCGAGTCAACTTGTCCACACACAACGTTTAGCTGATAGTACATCCCGTAGATGAAGAAAACGTAAACGTGGCCGCCGAGGCCGTAGGTGGCCTCGTTTCGAGCCGTTCGTCGCCCGGCAAAGGAATGTGCGGCACGGTCAGTCTCACCGAGGTAGGCCTCGGTCTCTACGATCATTCCCGAGACACGTTTGCCATTTTCGTCGCGTACGACGAGAAGTTTACCTAGCAGATCGCGGGCGATCTCGATGGTGTCTTCGCGGAGGTAGAATTTTCGCGGCAATTTGCGTCCCATATCTTAAAAAGGAGATTTTTACCGCGAATTGACGCGAATAGAGACGAATAAGAGTATGAACTTGTCTTATTCGGCCTTATTCGCGTCAATTCGCGGTTAAATCTCTTAAAGCCTTTCAAATGCGTCCAAGCGACCATAAACCTTTTCGCCGCATCAAACTACCGAATAGTTTACCGACTCGAAAATTGGTAAAATCCACGCTGCACTTGTTATGAAGTTTATCAAAATCTTACTTTTCATTTTTGTCCTGGCGATCGTTGCATTTGCACAGCGGACGGACGATGTTTTGGCGACGGCGACCGGGATGACATTTCGCCTTCGCGACCTTTCGCCACAGACGCAAAAGGATGTCGCCGATCTGCCGGTCAAGATACCTAAGGCCCGTCTTTCGCTGCTCGAACAGCTCGTCAGCCGTCGTGTTTTCGATGCGGAGGCTAAGACCCGCAGCATTACGATGGGCAAGCTGCTTGCGGATGAAAAGGCGAAGGTCAAAGATCCGTCCGAGGTCGAGATCCAAAAAGTATTCGACGCGAATGCCGACAAACTTGCCGCTCTATCGCCGGAAAATGCCCGCAAACAGGTTGTCGCCTTTCTCAGAAATGGCCCTGAGCAAAAGCTCCTAGGCGACCTCTACGTTCAGTTAAAGGTGAAATTTAAGGTGACGCAGGGCAAAGATGTGAATGTCGGGACGCTTGCGCCAATCGATACGGTCGCCACCGTCGATGGCAAATCTATCACCGGTAAAGAGTTTGAAGACTGGGTCCGAGTCCCTCTCTACGAAGCCAAAGCCGACATGGCCGAGGTCATTCTCGATGAACTCGACGAGCTGATCTATAACGCGCTCGTCACGAACGACGCCAAATCTCAGGGCCTCGATTCGAGTGCCCTCATCGCCCGTGAAGTCTCGAACAAGATGAGAGATTTCACCGACGAAGAGCGTATGTCGCTCGAAATGACCTTTCGCAAGTCCCTGTACGCTAAATACAAAGTCACCGTCCTATATACCGAGCCCGAGGCTCCGATCGAGAACATCCCGGTCGACGACGACCCGTCAACCGGCCCGGCAACGGCCCCGGTAACGGTGATCATGTTCAGCGATTTTCAGTGCTCTGCATGTGCGGCCACGCATCCCGCTTTAAAAAAAGCCATTGAGCAATTCCCGGGAAAGGTTCGTTTCGTAGTCCGCGACTTTCCGCTTGAGTCGATCCACGAGAATGCGTTCGCGGCTGCACGAGCGGCAAGTGCTGCCAATGTGCAGGGTAAATTCTTCGAATACGGTGAATTGCTGTATAAGAATCAAGCGGCTCTCGACAGCGCTTCGCTCAAGAAATACGCATCGCAGATCGGTTTGAACGCGACGCAGTTTGATATAGACTTTAACTCCGAAAAGACCTCCGCCGAGATCCGTAAAGACGTTGCTGACGGCGAATCTTATGGCATCAATTCCACGCCAACCATTTTTGTAAATGGCCGCCGAGTGCGGCGTTTGTCTGTCGACGGATTTGTCCAAGCGATCCAAAAGGCAATGCCTAAGTAATCCGTGTTTGTGAGAGATATGCGTTTATTAGTAATTTTTCTGGCAGCTTTAGCTTCGGCAGGTTGTTCGGGCACGCCGACCAAAGGGAGCAACAACGCCGCTTCCTCAAATAGCGCCCGCGTCGCATCGCCCCCCCTCCCCGTCTATGGCTACGAGGTCGTCAAATCGTATCCGCACGACCCGAAAGCGTTTACACAAGGTCTGTTTTTTCATAACGGCTCCCTTTACGAGAGCACTGGCCAGGACGGCGAATCGACCATCCGTCGGGTCGATCTGGAAACGGGAAAAGTGCAGGAAAAATGGGATCTGCCGCGTGACGAATTTGGCGAGGGCAGCACAGTTCTAAATGACAAGATCTATATGATCACCTGGCAGGACGGAATTGGACGGGTTTTCGACTCGAAAGATCTTAAGCTGCTGAAAGAGTTTAGCTATATAGGTGAAGGCTGGGGCCTCGCGAATGACGGTACGAGTCTGATCATGTCGCAAGGCACGCACGTGCTGAAATTCATCGAGCCCGAGGGGTTCAAACAGGTCAAGACCTTGCCCGTAATGCGCGAGGACGGAAAGCCGTTGATGAATCTGAACGAACTCGAATTCGTAAAAGGCGAGATCTGGGCAAACATCTGGCATAGCGAAAAGCCCGAGATCCTCGGTAAAACAAATCACATCGCCCGTATCGACCCGAACACAGGTAAGCTCGTCGGTTGGATAGACCTCTCGAGGATCTCGCCCGACGACCAGAATGGCCTGAACCCCGACGGAAAAACCAAAGAGGAACACACCCTGAACGGCATCGCCTATGACGCAGCGACCGATCGCCTGTTCGTGACGGGCAAATACTGGAAAAAGCTCTACGAGATCAAGATCACTCCGCCAAAATCGTAATGACCGATGCTGACAGAAAATTTATGGCTAGGGCGATCGAACTTGCTCGCATCGGCGTCGCCGCGAACGTCGGCGGCCCGTTCGGCTGCGTTGTGGCAAAAGACGGCGTGATCGTCGGCGAGGGCAACAACCGCGTCACCTCGACCAACGACCCGACCGCCCATGCTGAGGTCATCGCTATTCGAAATGCGTGCGAAGCCCTTGGCTCGTTCCAACTCGACGGCTGTACGCTCTACACGTCTTGCGAACCCTGCCCGATGTGTCTCGGGGCGATCTATTGGGCAAGGCCCGCGAAGGTATTCTACGCCTGCACTCGCTCGGACGCCGCAGATATCGGATTTGACGACGATTTTATTTATCAGGAACTCGAAAAGCCCAACGAGCAACGCGAGATGGTTTTGCAAAATATTATGCGAGACGAGGCCTTGGAAGTTTTCACGAATTGGGCCTCCAAGACCGACAAGGTCGAATATTAGCCCCCGCGGTTCTTGGCATTCTTATCCTTCGTGATCTTTGTTCATCTGTGGTTAAACTCTCTTTCCAATGATCGAATTCATCCTAAACGAAACCGATATCTCCACCGACCTGCCGCCAGGCATGACGGTGCTCGATTTCGTTCGTTATCACAAAGATCTAAAGGGAACCAAGATAGGCTGCCGCGAGGGCGACTGCGGAGCCTGTACCATTTTGGTCGGCGAATTGATCGAAGGCGAGGTTCGCTATCGCTCAATGACGTCTTGCTTGATGCCGTTAGCCAACGCTGCCGGTAAACACATCGTCTCGATCGAAGGTATCAATCCACCGGACGGTTCACTGACTCCTGTTCAACAAGCGATGGTGGATGAAAGCGGCACGCAGTGCGGATTCTGTACGGTCGGATTCGTGATGTCGCTGACGGGGTTTTGTGTAGACAGCTCGGACAAAACAGCCGAAATGGCCGTGTCCGCCATTGACGGCAACATATGCCGCTGCACGGGTTACAAATCGATCGAGCGAGCCTCTTTGCGACTCTGCACACAGGGAGAACCACCTGCGTTAGCGGGAGGAATAACCGGGGCAATTGGAAGCCGTATTTTGCCAGATTACTTTGAGACAATCGCTACGCGACTCAAGGCACTCACCTCCGCGTCCGGAAAGAATCTCGCCGTGTTCGACCACCCGCTCACCCAGGTGGTTCTCCCTTCGACGGCAGTGCCGACGGGCGGCGGCACTGACCTCTACGTCCAACGCCACGACGAGATGGCCGAATCCGCCTCTACGCCGCTGCTCTACAATGAAGAACTCCGCGGCATCCGCGACACGGGCACTTATATCGAGATCGGAGCGTCGGCGACCGTCACAGACCTGCTCGAGTCCCCGGTAATGAACGCGCTCTTCCCCGATCTCTACAAACACCTAAAACTCGTCTCATCCACCCCGATCCGCAACATGGCGACGCTGGCAGGCAACTTCATCAACGCCTCACCGATCGGCGACATGACCGTCTGGTTCCTCGCCCTGGATGCCGAGATCAACTTAATGCCGGGAACGCAGCCGCCCTCGGCTGCCGGGGAGCGAACACTCAAGTTACGAGACCTATATCAAGGCTACAAACAACTAGCCAAACAACCCGACGAGATCATCACAAAAATTAGATTCAAAAAGCCGACGACCAACTTCCGCTTTAATTTCGAAAAGGTCTGCAAACGAACCTATCTCGACATCGCAACCGTAAACACCGCGATCTCCCTTTCTTGCTCCCCTCCTTACGAAGGAGGGGTGGCCGAAGGCCGGGGTGGTTCTCTGCCGCGCATCGAGAATATTCACCTTTCCGCCGGCGGCGTTTCCCCGATACCGCTCTACCTAAAGGAAACCTCGGCCTTCCTCACCGGCAAAGAGGTATCCGAAGAAACCATCGCCGCCGCAAACGAAATAATGCAATCCGAGATCTCGCCGATCTCGGACGTGCGAGGAACCGAGATATACAAGCGCCTGTTGCTGCGGCAGCTCGTCAAGGCCCACTTTGAGGAGATGTTTGAAATATGAAAATACTCACGCTTTTGGCCTTTTTTTTATCCATCCTAACGAGTGTTGCATCTTCACAGTCGAGTTTGAGCGATACGATTTTGAAAAGAATTGCGGACGCGACCCCGAAGCCGTTGCCACAATCGCCCGTTGCTTCAAAATTGAAATCGGACGCCGACGATGAACGCCTGAGAGGCTGGATCAAGAGAATTGTCAAAGAACGGGAGTACCTCTCGCCAACTGCGAGCTATGCAGGCCGACGTTTTAGGTCAACTACAGATTTTGACGAGAGAGGCAACCGTGTAAAAGCCGTTTACTTTGGCGACAACGGCAACCCATACGAAGTAAGTGTTTTCGGCTATCTTGACGGTACGAGAGCGTCTAAGTATCAGACGATTTATGAAGATAGTGGAATTTTTACGGGTGGTGGCCCTCCAAGCTCAGCCCCAAGGCGACCTTCAGACCCACGCTATAGTTATAAGTATGAATACAAATACGTCGGTGGCAGATTGAGTGAAATGCAGTTGTTTCTCAGTAATGGCGAGAAATGGATGAGATATGTATACAACTACCATGGCAATCAGATGGAAGAACTCGCGTTCGGTGATAACGGCAAGTTAAATCAGAAATATATTACTGTGTTCGATACTAAGGGATATGAAATCGAATGGCGCATGATTGCGGTCATTAACTTGCCAAGCCCTGATCGCAACTATCTCATTAGGAATGAAACCTTCGACAAGGAAGGAAATTGGACAAAGAGAACCTTTTTGAAATTAGTAACGGATAACGGAACAATCAACCATGAACCTGGTTGGACTGAGTACCGAACAATCGCGTATTACTCGGGCAATAAAAAATAAATATTGAAAAACATCGACTCACATTCACACGTTCGCGGCGATTCCGTTTATTTGGATGACATTCCGGTCGTCCGTGGGACGCTGTATGCGTGTGTCTTTGATTCGCCGGTGGCTCATGGAAAACTAAAAAGCATCGATACGAGCGAAGCGGAAAAGTGCGAGGGCGTGTTTAAGGTCATAACGGCGAAAGACCTTATCGGGGAGAATCAAATCGGCGGGATCGTGCCGGACGAGCCTTTGCTGGCTGAGGACGAGGTGCATTTTCAGGGGATGCCGATCGCGGTTGTGCTTGCGGAGTCTGAAGAACTCGCTCGGAAGGCGGCGAAGAAGATCACGGTCGAGATCGATGAGCGTGAGCCAGTCACCGATCCCCGCGTCGCCGCGGCGAATGGCGATCTGATCGTGCCGTCGAAGAAATTTGTACTTGGCGACACGGCGAATGCCTTCAACAATTGTACTCACGTTTTCGAAGGCAAGACCGAGCAGAACGGGCAGGAACATCTCTACATCGAGACGCAGGGTGCGTATGCAGTTCCGACCGAGAATGGCGGCTTGAAAATATATTCATCGACCCAAGGCCCGACGGCGGTGCAGCGGGCGGTTTGTCGTGTGACAGGACTGCAAATGCATCAGGTCGAGGTAGATGTGCAGCGGCTCGGCGGTGGATTTGGCGGGAAGGAGGATCAAGCAAATGCCTGGGCCGGGATCGTCGCGGTTGCGACGCAATTGACCAAACGCCCTGTAAAATATGCCCTTCACCGGATGGAAGACATGCGAATGACCGGCAAACGGCACCCGTATTCGTCCGATTACAAGATCGGCCTCGACGCGGATCTAAAGATCGTCGCTTACGAAGCCAGCTTCTATCAAAATGCCGGAGCCTCGTGCGACCTCTCGCCGCCTGTTCTGGAACGCACTTTGTTTCACTGCACAAACTCGTATTACATCCCGAACGTGACCGCGACCGCTTATTGCTGCCGCACAAATCTGCCGCCTAATACGGCCTTTCGCGGCTTCGGCGGACCGCAGGGAATGTTTGTGATCGAATCGGCGATCGCTCACGCCGCCGAGAAACTTGGCGTCCCAGCCGCCGAGATCCAGCGACGCAATCTGCTTGAGACGGGCGACGAGTTCCCTTACGGCCAGATCGCTGAGAGCGAGGCGATCACTTCGTGGACGCAAGCTGAAAGTAACTTCGATTTCGCGTCCCTACAAAAAGAAGCAGACGACTTCAACGCAAATTCGAAATATTTCAGAAAAGGCGTAGCGATGATGCCCGTCTGTTTTGGTATCTCATTTACCAAAACGCCGATGAATCAGGCCCGCTCGCTCGTCCACGTCTACACCGACGGCAGCGTCGCCGTCTCGACCGGAGCCGTCGAAATGGGCCAGGGCGTGAATACGAAAATGGCACAGGTCGCCGCGAAGGTGTTCGGACTGCCGATCGAGCAGATCAAGGTCCATACGACGAACACTTTGCGTATTGCGAACACATCTCCGACCGCCGCATCTGCTGCCGCCGATCTTAACGGAAAAGCGACGCAAATTGCGTGTGAGACGATTCGGGAGAGACTGATCGAGGTTGCGATCCCGCTGGTAGAGGCAGAAACGGCTGAAGCCGTCACTCTGAACGATGGCTTTGTCTATCGCAATGGCGAAAAAACTTCCTTGTCGTGGCAGACACTCGTCATGGAAGCCCATCTGAAACGCGTAAACCTAAGCGAACACAGCCATTACGCGACCCCAGGCATCGGTTTTGATTGGGCCACTGCGAAGGGCCATCCGTTTGCATATCACGTGTACGGCATGGCGATCGTCGGTGTGACGGTCGATTGCCTGCGTGGTCGCTACGAGGTCGATTATGTAAAATGCTGTCACGATTTCGGCACATCGATGAACACCGCAGTCGACCTCGGTCAGATCGAAGGCGGCATCGTCCAGGGCCTCGGCTGGGTGACGATGGAAGAAGTCGTTTACGACGAAAAAGGCAAACTCCGCTCAAACGCACTCTCGACCTACAAGGTGCCCGACATCTATTCCGTCCCAAAAGAGATGTCGGTCGTGCCGCTCGAAACCGACCTTTCGAACCTCGCTATCTTCAACTCCAAAGCTGTCGGCGAACCGCCGCTAATGTACGGGATCGCCGCGTATTTCGCGATCCGCAATGCCGTGAGAGCTTATACCGATTGTTCGCCCGCATTCGATCTACCGTTCACGCCGGAGAAGGTGTTGATGAATTTGTACGAGGCCGAAATGATCCTCGGCTGAGATCCGTCGCATCTCTCTACGTCCCAGGTTTTATGTTTTCAAAGATCTATGTCGGTGTGTGTCGGGCGTCGGTCGCACGTCCCAGGAATTCTTGCGATGCCTTTGAGTATCTTGCGTGAGATCCCTGATTTCTTACGCCAGGCTCGCTGAGTCCGCAAAATAAGCACGTCCCAGAAATGTCGGTGAACCGCGGGCCAAGGGAGAACCACCTGCGTGAGCGGGTGGTTTTGATATGGAAAGTACGTCGGCTAGGCGTTCCGGTGGGCGCTCGTCTGCAATATTCAGAGATAATACACCCTCGCGTGTAACCACCCGCTGACGCAGGTGCTTCTCCCTTTTTCGTCCCAGAAACGGCATCGCGTAAAATGGTATGGGTTCTGCTGCCGCCATTTTGAGATGTGTTTCGATCTCGGCAGCCGTGAGCAGCGTGACGTTGGCGAACAGTTGCGTGTCGCTGAAGGCGAAGCTCGACTCCGCGAGGCTCATGTAAGGAGACCCTTCCCCGAATCGGCTGTCGATGAGTACGCCGAGGACGTGTTCGACGAACTCGAGTTTCTCGTCAGGCGTCGTCTGGGGCCGGCCAAAATTCAACGGATTTAGGTGCGGGCAATATTTAGAAGAACTTTTCATACTAGGGCGAACTTAGCACGACTTTCGTCGCCCGTATATAACGATCCGCCGCTATCGCCGATAACGTCACAAAATGCCGATAATGTCTCTATTCGCCGCTAATGTCGCTTTTCGCCGCTATTTCCGTAAACTAATAAGCGGTCGTTAGTTGATTCGATCGAGAACCGCTCTGATGCCGCTATCTAAAGAACTTGAACTTTGGCAATTCATACACACACGCCTGCAAAATGGCGAGGCGGTGATGTTGCTGGTGGTCGCGGACAGCAGCGGAAGCAGTCCCGGACGCGCCGGATACAAAATGGCGGTCTCATCCGACGGCGAATTATACGGCAGCATCGGCGGCGGTGTGATGGAAGTAAACCTTGTCGAACGCTGCCGAGCCGTCCTGTCAAAACCGGGAGCGATCCCCACCGCGACCTTAGTCGAGCAAGTCCATCAAAGGAATTCGCCATATCCCAGCGGCATGATCTGCTCCGGAAGGCAGACGGTGATTCTCAGACATCTTTCCGCAGGCCACGCTGTCACGATTACGTTGATTATCGAGAGCCTCCGAAAACATCAGCCGGTAGCATTTGAAATTTCAAATTTGAAATTTCAGATCCTTGAAGAGCCCACGGATGTTTCACGACGCAATTTCTCTAGCAGAAGCGAAACGGATTTCGTATATCAGGAAAGACTCGGCTCCGCGAATCAACTCTTGATCATCGGCGGCGGCCATTGTGCACTTGCCCTGAGCGAGCTGATGTCGCGGCTCGATTTTCATACCTCGATTTACGACGATAGGTCCGAACTTAATACCCTCGATAAGAATGAATTTGCAGACGCAGTCACCGTAATCGAAAGCTACGAAACGATCGGCGAATATATCGAGTCGGGCGAAGATACTTACGTTGTCGTGATGACGCTCGGATATGCGTCGGATGCGGTCGTAATTCGACAATTGATCGACCGCGAGTTCAAATATTTTGGCGTACTCGGAAGCAAGGCAAAGATGGCCACTCTGATGAAAGAACTGCGGGCGGAAGGCATTGATGAACAGCGTCTCTCGCGCATCCGCACGCCCATCGGACTATCGATAAATAGCCGCACGCCCGAGGAGATCGCGATCTCGATCGCAGCGGAGATAATAGCGGTTAAGAACGCTTAGTTCAGAATGCAAGCTTTAGCTTGTTTTTGCGTGACGAAGAAACAAGCTGAAGCTTGCACTCTGAACCTATCGCTTGTGCTACAATCTCGTTTCGAGCATCTACGAGCGGGCATAGATGGATAGCAAACAAGTCTCTAAACCAACTAAACGCAGCTATTTACGCGGGCTGCTCGGACGCGAATACTACACGCTTCGACGACAATTGAAGTGGCTTGCAAATTCGAGCAACTTCGCACGTCAGGAGCCTGATACCAAACTCGAACACTCGATAATCCGACATAAGACGATGATGCTGCGGCCGCTTCGGGATGTCGAAATGTATCTGCAACACAATAAGATCACGAACCTGCGGCTCGCGATCGCCCCGATCAGCGGGATCGTGATGAAACCCGGGGAAACATTTTCGATCTGGCGAAACGTAGGCCGTCCCACCGCGAGACGCGGCTTTCTCGAGGGCCTCGTGCTCCACAACGGCAAAATCGAGAAAGGCATCGGCGGCGGGTTGTGTCAGCTTGGCAACTTGTTGTATTGGATGGCGTTACATTCGCCGTTGACGATCACCGAACGCTATCGGCATGGCTTTGACGTTTTTCCCGACATCAACCGCAAGATCCCGTTCGCCTGCGGTGCGACACTCGCGTACAACTACATCGATCTGCAGTTGCGAAACGACACAGAGGATACCTTTCAGATCAATCTGTGGATCGATGACGAATATCTCAACGGTGAGCTTCTCTCCAGTCGTCCGCTCGAGAACAAGTACGAAGTTTTCGAGACTGACCACCTCATCAAGATGCAGCCGTGGGGCGGCTACACGCGGCACAACCGAATCTGGAAACGCACCACCAGCCTCATCGACGGCATGACCAACGAAGCTCTCGTCACCGAAAACCACGCCATCATGATGTACAATCCGCTCCTCACAGCCTGATTTTTCCTCTGGAACATAATCCTCCCGTCGGTGTCTAAATAAACGAACGCACGGCACCGGCGTATCAGGAGGATCTGAAAATGTTTGATAAATTGATCGTATGCGAACCGGAAGGCGCGGATTTTAAGAACCGTAGCAGGTATTTCATGGTGTCAACGCTGGTTGTTGGAGTGTTCTTCGCGACAGCCGTTGTGTTCAGCATCTACGCTGCGGAAGTTGGCCTCGGCAACCGCGATTTCGAGCTAGTATCGATGCTCGCTCCGCCGGAGATGGTGACGGAACCCGAGCAAATCCAGAGGCAACAGCCAAAGACTCCGTCGGCCACGACCACAAGCGAGTTACCTTCGCGACAGTCCGTCATGTCGCGAGTTGACGAACCAACGATCGTTCCAACGACCACCTCGACCGTAGCAAACTCACAACTGTCCCGCCCACCGGGAGATTATGTTCTTGGCCCTATCGATTCGACGCCAGCGGGCGGTGAGATCGGGCGAAATGTCTCTCTGATAGTTTCCGGGCCAAGCGGCCTGACGCCTTCGGTCGCGACCACCACACCTGAAGAAGAAACAACGCCGCCGCCGGTCAAGGTCGATCCGCCTGCGATCAAAAAGCCGGTGGTCCAATCGCTTGGTGTCATTAACGGTCGGGCCGCAAGCTTGCCCAAACCAGCCTATCCTGCAACTGCGAAGATGGTGGGTGCGAGCGGAAGGGTCACTATCCAGGTACTCATTGACGAGGGTGGACGCGTCGTGTCTGCCAAATTTGTCGATGGCCATCCGCTGCTTCGTGCTGCTTCAGAGGACGCTGCAAAGCGAGCTAGTTTTACGCCAACGCTTCTTTCCGGGGTGCCCGTAAAGGTAACAGGCGTAATCGTTTACAACTTTACAAAATAGTGCTTGTTTCTCCTGTAGTGAACTAAGGCGGGCTAGATAGCCCGCCTATTTTATCCGCCATTTTCTTTGAGAAGATCGATCAGACTTTCTGTATCGACAGGAAATATCGGCACGGGAAATTGATTTTCGAGATCGGCGAAGGTCATTCCGTCGAGAAATATTGGCTCATCGGATTTGATCGTGATCTTTGGAATGGTGACAAAGTCGCCCTCGATCTGGTCCCGAACGGCGAGAAAGTCCTTGCCCGTCAGTAATCCCGCGACCGAGACGTCACCGCCGAAATATGTATTTGGAACTGCGACCACAGTTAGCCTCGAACTGTTAAGGGCGTTATATTTGTCGATCTGCTCGCGAAGTATCGGAGCGAACATCTCACCGGTTAGAAGCGTGCCAAAGTCAGAACCGGGAGCAATAGCGACTGGGTTCTTCTCGCCGTCAGGGATCATTGCCGCCGCGTGGGTCCTCACGTTCGCCGGAACCCGGTCGCTACCGCTCCCGCTTCTGACAGCGGCCTCGAACGCATTCACGAACGATCGTACCATCCCGACGCCGTCTTCGATCTGAGGGTAGTTCCCGTAGTGATGTCGCGACGGTATCTCGGCACCGGCTTTGATATATATCTCATCACCCAGAAATGCGAAGGTTACGCCGAGCGTTTTGCGAAACTCTTTTTGTAGTTTCTCGACTTCCTTTATCGTTCTCTGACAAAAATCGGGCGTGACGCGTGTGAGGCGTTCGTCTGTGTTATATCGGGTCAATGCGACCGGCACGACAGCGGTTGAGACGACCTTTGGATAATGGGCGGCGAGATCACGAAGAGTTTTTTCTAGTATCGCTCCGTCGTTGATCTC
>JANNWQ010000037.1:0-9782 GCA_031408595.1 Acidobacteriota bacterium
GCAAAGCAATGCGTCCAAATAGGAACCCCAGCAAAAGTAAGGAGGTTCCCAAAATACCGAGTGTAAAGCCCAGATAATCAGGCAATGTCAGAGTACCGCCGACGATCAAACCGGCAATCCCGATGAATGAGATCGCCCCGATCGCGCACACCTTTAAGAGAGAAAGATGAATACGTGCTACAGCTCGTCCGACTGCTCCGGGAGCAATAGTCGTAAAGATTACCGAAACAACAAACCAAAACAGCGCCACCAACAGCCGTTGAGCGACAAAGCTCATCGAAAATTCCGGTGCAAAGATCTGCGATGGATTCTGGCCGAAACTGCGGAGTTCGTCCTCAAAAACACCAAGCATCACTGTTTCTCGCCCAGGAGCACGGAGAGGTGTTTCGCCTTCAGGTTTGTAAGAACCGCCGATTACGATGATATCGCCACCGATGTAAGCGTCTTTCTTTTGAATAACGTTCCCGCCGAACGTCGCGACATCACCCTCCACACGCCCCTCGACGACCACATCTCCGCCGACCGCAAGTACTTCTTTCGCGTTCTTGTTGACGATTACCGACTTCCCGATCACGATTACGTTCTGATCCGGAGCGTCGTTGACGATAACGGTCGTCTGGTCGTCACTAGTGGTGACCTCAGGATTGGCGAAAAGCGGTGAGATGGTTTTGCCGTATGACTGTAGCGTGCTGAAAAGCAAAATAGAGCCCACAGCGACGACGCCGGCGGCAACCCGCAACGCGAGACTTTCTGTTATGAATTGTTGCTTGATTTGAAAAAACATTATGCACGATCTGTTCGCAAAACCTTTCGCGAAACGTACATCACGAGTACGGAGCCAACGACAGTAGCCACGACGAACAACGAGCCATCGCCAACCTGAATCTGTGCCGCGAGCGAGCGAATGATAATGGCGAATCCGAGAAAGATCGAGTACACAACGCGGGCGAAAAATCCACCAACCGCACTGACCTGTTCGAATGCCACACCGACGCCGTTAAAAACACGCCCGGCATCCGCTCCCAATGCAAACAACCCAAACAGCAGCATCGCCGTGCAGATAAATATCGCGTTGTAACGCTCTCGAGGCCGCCGAAGGCCGGCGACAGTGCTCTCGGCATTAGCGACAATATGTCGGGCAAAATCAGCCGGAAGGTCGACCTCGCCTTCGTGTTTCATCGAACTGTTTAGCCCGCAGAGGAACTGTTTCTGAAGGTTAAGTTCCTCAGCACACTCCCCACAAACTACAAAGTGCGCCTCGATCTCAAGTTCACGCGCAGGCGAGAGTTCGGCATCAATATACGCCGAGATCTCATTTGCCGGACAGGCTCGTGTGTTGTGCTCGTAGGCCTTCATTCAGGTTATTTCAGAAATTTGATCGTTAGTGGATAGGACCACAATTCGCCGTTATTCGCCTTAATGCCGCCGATTATCGGAAAGACGATTCCCATGACAGCCACTGCCAAAATGGTCAGAAAACCGATCAAAACAAACATCAGAACAATGCTGACTATCATGTAGATCGTCATCGAGATCATCCAATTTGTAACCATCTTGCCGTGCGCATCGAGGGCCGGCATTTTGTCTTTTTGAGTCTGCCACAGCACGATCGGGGCGACAATGCCGATCGGAAAGAACAGGATATTAACAAGTTGCGACAGATGCATGATCATTCCCATCTGACGTTCTTCGGCGGTCTGTAGGGCTGCCGGCGGCATTGGCTGTATGTTATACATAAGTTTAGACTCCTGTAAATCCTCTCGCGATAAATATCTCGCGCATCATCTCGCGGGCACGAAACAAACGATTCTTCACCGTTCCCAACGGCAAACCGGTAACCTCGGCGATCTCGTCATAGCTAAGGTCCTGTCCGTGTCTCAGCATAATCAGATCGCGATACGCCGGAGGTAGCGTGCGAACGACTGAATCAATCTCAGTTCGCCACTCGCTGCGTTCACGATCCTGTTCGGGCGACGAAGCACGACTCTCGATCTGGATCTGAAACGAACCGTCCGCGTTCTCCGCCTCCAGACTTTGCGGCGTGATGGAATTGCGTCGAAGATGATCGACCGCCGCATTATGAGCGATACGGTACAACCACGTCGAGAATTTGTACTCGGAGCTGTATTTGTGGAGTGAGTTATAGACCTTTATGAAGACTTCCTGCGTTACATCGAGGGCTGATTCGTAGTCACCGACCATACGAAAAACATAGCCCGTGATCGGCCTCTGATACCGCCGCACAAGTTCCTCAAACCCATCCAAACGCCCAGCTAAGGTCCCGGCAATGATATCGCGGTCCGAGAGTTCCCTGATGCCATTGATCGTTATCGCTGCTGCTGCCATGTTGCTCTGTAATTACGGTAATTTTAACCAAATTGTTTCAATCCGCAAATTAAGATACCGTAATTGTGAAAAAGCTTGCTTGAGCCCGACCGAGGCGTTTACCGCTACAGCCCGTTTGGTGAAATCTATGAAGAAAGCCGCCTTGTTTCTTACCGGTCTGGTCGCGATCGAACACCTCGCGATCCTCGTGATCGAAATGTTCTTCTGGGATCATCCATTCGGCCGCAAGACCTTTGGAATGACGCCCGAAGTCTCGTCGGCATCGGCAGTCTTGGCGATGAATCAGGGTCTGTACAATGGTTTCCTCGCCGCCGGACTGATTTGGGGAATTCTGTCCGGACGCAAGGAAATAAAGGTTTTCTTCCTCGTTTGTGTTGTGACGGCAGGAATATTTGGCGGGTTGACGGCCAAGACCTCGATATTGGTCACTCAAGGACTTCCCGCGTTGCTCGCACTGATCTTAGTGTTATTATCATCGCAAGATCGAACTTCTATGCGAACCGATTCGTAATCTAATCAATGGCAGACAATCTATATTGCCCACGATGCAGCAATCGCTTTAGCATCGACACAAGCTACTGCCGAAACTGCGGCCTTTCGCTCGACGCCGTAAGCAAGATCGTCACCGGCGAAGCGGCAAACGCGCCTGTAATAACAACGCGACCAAACTTTAAGTTGTTTCGGCTAGGGATCGGTCTCGTCATCCTCGGCCTCGTCATCGGTTTGATCAATGGAGCACTGCGTGATTTTGGACTCTATCCGGACTCGTACGGCAAGATGCTATTCCTGGTCATCGTCGCCGCCGGAATGCTTATGCTCGGAGCTGGGTTTGTGTTTCCGACGAAGAAGTATATCAAAGCAAGAACGACCGAATCTGAAGCCACATCGGATACGGAAAAAGCACCTGCTGAATTGATCGATGCGAATTTT
The DNA here is from genome assembly GCA_031408595.1 of Acidobacteriota bacterium. Taxonomy (GTDB): domain Bacteria; phylum Acidobacteriota; class Blastocatellia; order Pyrinomonadales; family Pyrinomonadaceae; genus OLB17. The sequence goes on from JANNWQ010000037.1 coordinate 3,277, forward strand.
GATTCCTACATTTCGCCTCGGAACACACGACCGTTGGAGCAACAGCCCTTGGCAAGTGTGACCGAATCCACAACGCGAGACCTAAAGCGGATTAGCTAAACATTCATGCACGTAGCAGTTCCAGTCCCTAACCGTTGAAGTTTCCGGAAAGAAAGTGTGTCAAACCTGATATAGTTTATTCAAAAGCTCAACTGGTTAGCATATGCACGTAAATCTTCCTTTTCAAAGCATCCGACTGCTTGCGTCGCTCCTTTTCCTTCCGATCAGCATTATCTACTTTGTCCTAGGGTATCCGTTTGGAGGGGCAGTTCTATTACTGGCAATTATTCCGCTCGGAATTGTCGTTCATAGGGTGTATTTGTACAGAAATTTTGTTGATACTAAGTTCGGTGATGTGGTCGGCGATGTTTCTCAATTCTCAGTTTACACACGCTCACTTCCGGGGTATCGCTTTGTCGATATCTTTAATGCCACTTCAAAAATCGCTCTGAATAGTGGCGCGATTTCATTCGAAACTCTTCACGCTGAGCCGCTAACTAACATCCTGTCGGGAGAATTCTATCAAGAGCAAAATCGGCACCAAAGGTTACCTGAACGTCGTTCTCGTCCAGTAGACTGCGGAAAAGATATTTACTTGCCCATCGATTGCTTTTGGCTAGTCCCGGAAGGTTCTGCGAGTAGCTGCGGGATATTCAGAGTTCGTACGATGGAATATACGAACGAGGTTCAGATCGAGGTCGCATCTACTAATGGGGACGATGCAAATACTGCGATCACAAGTATCCTGGAACTTGCTTCCAAGGAGAGCATTTTCAAGAACAAAACAATATCCGTTTCATTTGAGCCGGAAGTAAGAGATGAATACGGTGGAGTAGAGACAAAAGAAAGAATCGATCCAATTTTTCTTTCACAGCCAGAAGTCACCGAGGCCGACATCATTATTGACAGCGATACCCAGTCAGTTATCAGCAGGACGATAATAGACTTCCACGAGCGACGCGGTCAACTTGCTCACCTCGGAATTCCTGCAAGAAGAGGCGTGCTATTTTACGGGCCACCAGGAACTGGCAAGACATATATGTCCCGATACATATCGGACCGTCTTAAGGACACGACAACGATCGTGTCTTCAGGACAATCGCTGCTTCACATGAGGTCGGTGTGCAATCTTGCAAGAATGCTACAACCGTCGATCATCGTATTGGAAGATGTTGACCTTGTATATTCGTCACGCGAGATCAACTTCAACAACACGGCACTCGGTGAGCTGATGAACGAATTAGACGGTTTCAATCCAACCGACGAGATCATTTTCATATTAACGACGAATTCTATTGACCGGGTAGAAGCCGCAATTAAAGAACGTCCTGGACGCATCAGCCAGTGCATCTATTTTGGTCCGCCGACGGCGGATCTAAGGAAAAAATACCTTTCGACATTGGTAAAGAGCTACAACCTCGAATCTTTGGAGTTAGACGCAGTCGTTGATAAAACCGACGGGACAACGCAAGCATTTCTAAAAGAAATGGTGTTTAGGGCAGTTCAGATCGCTTCAGAGGGCAAAAGCGTGGATCAGCCAGACTTCCTGAGCCTCGAGAATTCGCATTTCGATGACGCGATTACAGAGATGCGACAATCTGCGGGAAATGCCGGCGAAGCGATTATTGGATTCTCTGCGAAAAAGCCATCCTCATCTAGCCGCTGATACTATCTCACCAACAAGATCGTACGCGTGGGCTTCGGTAATCTTCACATCATAGATCGCACCGATCTGCGGCTCGAAATCTTCCGGCATATCGTTGATCAGTATGTAGCCATCGATCTCTTGAGCTTGGCCTTGGAGACGCCCTTGGAAGAGCAGGTCGGATTCTTGCGACAGACCCTCGAACATCACCTTGTACGTCTGCCCGATCCTCGCTTGGTTTAGCTGTTTGCTGATCTTCGCCTGTTCTTTCATCAGGTGATTACGACGTTGCATCGCAACTTTTGGATCTACTTTGTTCGGCAGATCGTATGCGGAAGTTCCCTCTTCGTCGGAATATGTGAATACTCCAAGATTATCGAAGCGACAGTTTTGAACAAACTTGATTAGCTCTTCAAAATCCTCTTCGGTCTCGCCCGGGAAACCTGTGATGAATGTCGTACGGATCGCGATCCCCGGGACCGCGTCACGAACACGACCGATCAGGCGTTCGAGAGACTCGCGTGTGCCGCCTCGCTTCATCAGCTTCAATACATTTCGCGATGCGTGCTGGAGAGGCATGTCGAGATATTTGACAGCCTTTGGTGTTTCGGCGATCGCGGCGAGGAATGCGTCTGAGATATGCGTGGGGAACGCGTACATCGGCCGGATCCATTCGATGCCGTCGATTTCACCGAGTGCACGAATCAACGCCGCGAGAGCATCAACCTCGCCGAGATCTTCGCCATAACGCGACGAATCTTGGGCGATCAAAACTATTTCCTTAACACCTTGATCGGCCAACTGCCGAGCTTCTTCAATGATCGAACCGAATCGCCGCGACCTGAATGAACCTCGCATTCCCGGTATCGAGCAAAATGCGCAGGGACGGTCGCAGCCTTCGGCGATCTTGATAAATGCCGTGTGCGATTCCGTCGCACGCAGTCGCGGGGTGTATTCGTCGTAGAGGTAGGTCGCGGATTTCTTGCCGATCGGCGTGATAGTTAGTTTGGCCGAATCAAACGTCTCGTCAGCGGCCTTCAAAATATCGCGAACCTGTGAGGTGCCGATAAACGCATCGACCTCGGGCAGTTCCTTCATCAGATCGTCACGATATCGCTCGACCAGACAACCGGCGACGATCACGCGAGTCGCCTGGCCATCGGTTTTCCAGCTAGTGGCTTCGAGTATCGCGTCGATCGATTCCTGCTTCGCCGACTCGATAAAACCGCACGTATTCACGACGACTGTATCGGCTTCGTCGGCGTTATTCGTTATCTCATAGCCAGCCGCCGCAAGCTCGCCCATCATCACCTCGCTATCAACGAGATTCTTAGGGCAGCCAAGACTGACAAATCCTACTTTCTTCATACGACTTTTAGCCACGAACAACACGAACTATTGTTTTCTCTGATTTGTGACATTCGTGTAATTCGTGGCAAACAAATCTTCTAACCAATTCTCTATCTGGACTGACTCGTCATCCGTCAGCGACCGTTCGCCAAAACGCACCAGGTTATATTTCTCCGTAATACTTAAGGCCTCGGGCGTTCCAACAGCAAATGCAAATTCCATCGGCGTCTGATGCGGTTCTCGAACAATGCCTTTTTCGGCGAGCCGCTTCTGCATCCTTTCATAAAACTCGACGATCGAGGCTTGCCGCTTTTGAAAGAGCCGATCCCACAGCCCTCGCCAAACTTTCAATCTTAACACTTTGCGGTAGAGCCACACGAGTAGGACGATACCAAGCAGAGTTGCGATCAGATAGGCGATGCCATAAATGATGGCGTCCCGACGTGCTTCCCAGCCTTTGTCTCCGCGAATATCGGCGAGCCACTCAGCCGCAGCGTCTTGGGTTCGTCCGAGATATCCGGCGATCGCCTGTTGGTAATTCAGAAAGCCCGTGCGAACGGAGCTCGCAAGTGAACGCTGTTCCTCATTATCAAAAGCAACGAAATTCTCGATCCAAAACGTTTCGAGAGCTTCGAGATATTTATTCATCGTACCGACAAACCCGGTAGCAGCCACGCCGCTTTCGCCGGATGCCGGAGTTGGGTCAAATGTTATCCACGCGTCTTCGCCCGGAAAATACACCTCGACCCACGCGTGTGCATTTCGCTGACGCACGACGAGAACCTCCGCCGTGTCGTTGTATTCTCCGCCATGGAAGCCGTTGACCACACGTGTCGCGATTCCCTGCGTACGGAGCATCACCGCCATCGCGGTCGCGAAATATTCGCAGTGCCCTTCGCGAACATTGAACAAGAAATCCGCCAGCGGCTCGTCTCCACCAGCCTTCTGCTCAAGCGTATAACCAAAATTATTCCGCAAATGCTCCTCGACCGCCTTTGCCTTATCGTAACGGTTGCCAATCTTCTCGGTGATCTGCTTGGCAAGATCCGCGATACGACGGTCATAGACGTCGGGAAGGTTCCGATAGTTCTGCACATCGGTCGTATACGGCATTTTGTCAGCACGCAAGACAGACTCAGGTGGAGTTGTGCGATCCGAATAGACGGTGTAAGTAACCCGCTCAAAGCCATTCCTGTGCCGCAATGAGCCGTAAGCGTCTCGGTTAACGTACTGAAATGCAGCCTGAAGCCCAACGATCCGTGGCACACCAAAAACCATCGGGATATCCATCGGCTCAACGATCAGGGTTTGTTTGGTAAAATTCCGACGCTCCGGAACTGGCTGGATAGGCACTATCTCGCGACCGTCTTTTACGACCACAGTCATCGGCGGATTCTTCGAACGGCTCCATACCTTGTTATCAAAACTGTCGAGAACCGCTCCGCGAAAATACAGTTCCGACTGCATCTCGAGCACGTTCTCAAACTTGACCCGCATCGCGATCGCATTGTTCTCCTGTATCAGCCCGCTGCCACCCAACCTAACAGTATCGCCAAACCCCGTTGTTGTCCCGGCCCCGCCTGTATTCGCTCCAAGTCCAGCACCGCCAACACGCGGCAGCATAAAAAATAACGGAAGAGCGAGAGCGACGATAAAAACGATCAACGCAACCGCCGCCGTTGGCAAGCGGCGGACAGGCAAAGACGCGTTACCATCAGAACTCGGATCACGCTTCTTCTCCAAGGCACCGGCCACGCTCCGCTCCACAGCAAACGATGTCTTCCGTATCTCAAACGCAATAACCGCACACACCATTACGAGTAGGTAGGCGATAAATGATGCAAAATACAACGCACTTATACTCAAACCCGCAGCCAGCAGCACCTCAAAGAACGACATCAGATATAGAAATATCCAGTCGCGATCGCTCTTCTTCTGAAGTAGCTTAACCGCCGTCAAACTCAAGATCATCCGGGCCAAAACGCCCGCGATCCAAGTTTCGCCGCCAGTTGGAGTAATGACCTGAAATCGCCACGCTAAATAGAACGCAGGCAAAGCCAAAACGATCAACGCCGTCCCAACCCGCTCCGAGATCTGCCACCGCGACCCTTCAAGAAACCACGCACCGATGATCACTCCGACAAACCCCAACGACTCAACAACTCCAAACGTCCCCGAAACCCACAACGCCACAAAGCCGCAGAAAACGGCTAGATAGGATATTAGTTTGAAGAAGATTTCAAAAGTCATTCAAATGCAGGACTCAATAAAATTATAGACTACACGCCCGAGCTTGTTTCAAGTTTCTTATTGACTGTATAATCGGCGGACAATTGCGACAATTCTGAAACTACGAGGAGCATTCGATGGCTATGAACGAACCTTTTGACTGGCGACGATCTGATCGGCGACTTTTCGCCGCGGTGGCGATCTTGTTTCCAATAGTAATGCTGATCGGATTTGGGCGCACCTATTACGTCAAATTCGCGTTTGGCAACCCGCCGCTTCCAAGTATGCTGGTTCATCTCCACGGTCTGCTGATGACTCTGTGGATCGGATTTTTCATCCTCCAGGTTTGGCTCATCCGATCGATGAATCACAAGGTTCACATGAAGGCGGGATTTTTCGGGGTTGCTCTTGCGGCAGCGATCATTGTCTCAGGCTTTTTTACAGCGGTCGCGGGAGCTAAGTATCCATCTCCTTCGTTCCCGCCTGCCATACCGCCGCTCGCCTTTCTGGCGGTCCCTCTGTTTGACATAGCATTATTTGCAATTCTATTTGGAGCAGCGATCATGTACCGCAAGCGACTGGCCGAGCACAAACGCCTGATGCTACTTACGGTTTTGAGCTTTCTGCCGCCAGGCCTGGCCCGCTTTCCGTTCGAGCCGTTCGTTTCCGGCGGCCCGCTTGTGTTTTTTGGAGTGCCGGCGGCAATGGCCATCGGTCTCCTTATTTACGACACCTGGCGAATGCAGAAACTCAACCGCGTTTTTCTCGCCGGGTCACTTCTCCTCATCGCATCTTATCCGCTCCGGTTAGCCCTATCAGGCACGGACCTATGGATTAGGTTCGCGACTTGGCTAACCACGTGGGCAGCATAGGCACCTCTAGATAACAAAGAAATGGAGCCTATATGGGATGTCCCGCGTTGCATCCAAAACCTGAAAAGACAACTTGTGAAGTTTTGATCGATGAAGCACCAAACGCGAAAAGCCCGTTCAAAATGAACGGACTTTTTCTGAATTAGATCCGGCGACTACCTACTTTCCCTCACCTGAAAGATGCAGTATCATCGGCTCAAGCAGGCTTAACTACCGTGTTCGGGATGGGAATGGACCCTGCCGATACAATCACCGGAAACTGGGTGTTCGGAGCTCTGGCTTAGGCATTTGCACTCTGCGGATGCTCAGATCGGTCCAAATTATTTGTTAGGTTTAACAAACGATGAAAAGGTCTTTCTGACTACCGTCAC
>JANNWQ010000038.1:0-8750 GCA_031408595.1 Acidobacteriota bacterium
CGTTGGGCGCAGAGCAATCGTATTCACATCTTTCCCGTCGGCGGCGGTGCGGCCAAAGTGATGCCGATGTCGCACGACGGCCAGCCCGGGATCGTCGGTTGGACGCCCGACGGTTCAAAAGTGATGTTTACCGAGGCAAAGGGAACCGGAACTGCTCTGAACGAAGCAAATGTCGCCGCCGGAACGGTGCGAGAAGTTGATTATCAGAATGCGGTAATCACAGGTGTCGCGATGACTCGCGTTGGTTCGACATTTGGGCAGGCGATGGTTCAGCAAAACGCGGGCAGCCCGCCCGAAGTTTACGCCGGAGTAATGGGCGGCAGCGGCGGAATGACTCGTATCTCAAATGCCAACGCCGAGATCGCAAAGATGGCCGTCGGCAAAACCGAACTCGTCAAATGGAAGAGCAAAGACGGCCGCGAGATCGAAGGCTTGCTGACCTTTCCTAATAACTATACCGCTGGTAGCAAAGTTCCGCTTATTCTCAACATCCACGGCGGCCCGGCAGGGGTATTCAACCAAAGCTATATCGGCGGACGCGGCGTTTATCCGATCGCGACTTTCGCGTCGAAGGGTTACGCGATCCTACGTCCGAATCCTCGCGGTTCAAGCGGCTACGGAACGGAATTTCGTCGTGCAAATATCAAAGATTGGGGCGGCATGGACTACGAAGATCTGATGACCGGCGTCGATCACGTCATCGCGATGGGCGTCGCCGACCCGAATCGCCTCGGCGTGATGGGCTGGAGTTACGGCGGCTACATGACTTCGACGATCGTCACCAAGACGAAACGCTTCAAAGCCGCCTCGGCCGGGGCACCGGTCACAAACCTTATGAGTTTCAACGGCACCGCCGACATCCCGGGCTTCGTACCCGACTATTTCGGCGGGCAACAATGGGAGATACCTGAGGTTTACGCAAAACACTCCGCCATGTTCAACATGAGAGGCGTGGCCACGCCAACTCTCATCCAACACGGCGAAGCCGACATCCGCGTCCCGATCTCACAAGGCTACGAATTCTACAACGCCCTAAAACAACAAGGCGTCCCAACGCGAATGATCGTCCTCCCCCGCCAGCCACACGGTCCAAATGAACCAAAAATGCAGCTCGCGGCCATGCAGAGTAATTTGGAGTGGTTTGATAAGTATTTGAAATGAGAAGGAGTGGTGAAACGGCCGCGGGATCATTCTTTTTACTATTAAAAATTCATCCGTTTCATTAGATCAATAAAACGCGGTTCATTTCGCAGGTTATTCCATTTCGGCTCTACCTTTAGAAAGGCCATTTTCGGGTCGCGTTGTTTGAAACCGCGTTCGAGCCAGATAAACGTATTTTCTTGCTCGCCCAGACCGTTATAGATCATTGCGACGTGAGAAGCCGGAACAAAACGCTCGTTAGATAATTTCAGCAGTTCGTCGAGAGCAGCTCGGGCCTCGTCCCGCCTCCCGGCTTTCGCTAAGGCGTAACCGCCGAAGGCGACGGCAATAGTTAGAACGGGCGAGAGTTCCCGCGCCCGACGTGCTTCGGCGACGGCTTCGGCATACATTCCTTTTTCGGTATACACGCTCGACGCGAACAAATAAGGCATCCAAAACCTTGGCTCCAGTTCCGAGGTTTTTCGCAATCTGGCTAACGCTTCGTCGGTTTGTCCGGCGTGAAGGAGAAACTGCCCTTCGAGTGCACCCGCGAATGGAAAAAGCGGGTTGAGTTCACGCGCAAGCTTGGCCTCGGCGAGCGCCTCAGGATGTCGCCCCGTGTTAGAAAGCAGATGCGCGTAAAATAGGTGAGTATCAGCACTGTTCGGGTTAAGTTCCAGAGCTCGCTTAAACTGGTTTTCCGCTTCCTCCCATTTCCATTCGCCCCAGAAAATTGTCATCCCAAGCGCTTTATGCCCATCGGCCAGAGAGTCATCAAGCTCGATCGCCTTTTCCGACGCCGCTTTCGACTTTGCAAAGAATTCGACGGGCGGCATTTCGCTGCCGAGAGCGAGCGAGCGATACGCATCCGAAAGGCCAGCAAACGCAAGCGCATATGCCGGATCAATCTCGATAGCCTGTTGGAAGTACGAAATTCCTTTCTGGATTTCCGGTGGCGTTAGCTTGAAGACGTGAAATCGCCCTCTTGAATAGAGCTGGTAGGCCTCAACGTTTTCTGTATAGCGCCTGGTCAGACGCATCTTTTCATCACCGCTCAGTCGCAATTCCAAAGCCGCCGCGACTTTACTTGCAATTGCATCTTGCACAGCGAAGATACCCGTAAATTTTTCGTCGAAAGTTCCCGTCCATAGCGGAGTGCCGTCCTCGACCCTGATCAGTCGCGCATTTACGCGAATGGCGTCGCCCCAGTGTTGAACGCTACCATCTAAAACCGCGTCGACATCGAGGGCTCGTCCGGCTGTTACAGCATCCTGCTCCAAACTGCCGAAGCGGCGCACCGAACTCAACGGACGCACTACGATTTCCCGATTATCGCCAAGCCGGGCGATCAGCGTGTCGGCCATTCCGATCTCCAACGCCTCATCCCGATTTTCGGCGACGAGCGGTTTGAAGGGCAAAATGGCAATGGTCTTTATCGAAGCGGATGCGGTCAGCTTTGCATTCTCGCGCCAGAGATAGAATCCCAGCGATCCGATCGCGATCAAAAAAAGTATCCCGAGGATGGCGAATCGCAAACGATTCGTCTCTCGCGCCGCGGTGGTCGGTCTTGCTTCGGTATTTTCAGTTTCGAGATTTGAGTTTTTGCGTCTATTTGCTTCCTCTAAGTCTTCTCGTTCCTTGTTTACTTCAAAAGAATCTTCCGTCGTTCCCGGGTTTTCTTCCGGCATCTCTCGAACCGCCGGCACAAACCGAAAACCGCGTCCCGGTACCGTGGCGATAAACCGGCCTTCGCCAGCTTTTTCGCCTAAGATCCGCCGTAGGATCGATATATTTTGGCTGAGATTATTCTCTTCAACAATCGTATCAGGCCATATTTCCCGCATCAATTCGTCTTTTCCGATCACTTTGCCGCTCTGCTGCACTAAATAAAATAGTGTGTCAAAGACCTTGGGAGTAACCGCCAGCGCCTCGCCGTTTCCCTTTGTTAGCAGGCGCTTACCGGCGTCAAGGCGAAAACCTTCGAACTCGTAAATTTGAAATTTTGGCTCGTTCACGGGCGTTTTCAGGAAATTCAGAGTTTTTTCACAACAATTCTAAAGATTTTCAGAAAGCTTCTTTGTGATTATGGCACCCATCAGCAAGGAACAAAATGTTTGGAGCTGAAATTTGAATAAAACAAAGAGGGAAAAAATGAAAAACAAATTCATCCAATCAGCCGCCGGAACGCTTCTGGCAATAATGCTGCTTTTCGGCGCAACCCAAATTATCGTATCAGGACAAGAAGGCGAAACTGCCGTTGACTCGGAAAAGCCGGCACACTCCTCACAAAGCATTGAGGGAGTGTGGCAAACGACCGTTACCCTGCGCAACTGTGTGACAGGTGCACCCATGGGAACCTTTCGCGGGCTCTCAACCTTTCACGAGGGCGGCACGATGAGCGAAACGGCAGCCTCGTCGGGCCCCTCTCTGCGAAGTCCTGCCCACGGGGTTTGGGAAAAACAACGTCGCGGCGAATATTCCGCTTCGTTCATTTTCCTCCGTTTTAACTCGGACGGAACTTTCGCCGGAACTCAAAAAACTACGGCAACCAATATACTCTCCGGCAACGGCAACACCTACAATTCGACCGCTTCGGTACAGGTCCTCGACCCAAACAACAATGTGCTCTTTACGGGCTGCGCTACGGCAGTTGGCACGCGGTTCAATTAAAACGAACGCGGGACAAATAGCTGATTAGGCGAGAAGGAAACCGAAATACACACGCAGAAACAAATCGAATAATTATCGGCACATTCACTGTTGCCAATAGTCGAAACGCCGATCTTTATTCGATTTGCTTTCACAAACTTTGAGGAAAAACATGCGCAAAAATACCTGCACACATCGCTCAATATCTTTATTTATGACGTTGTCCGCCGTCCTGGTCTTGAATATCGCGGCATTCGCTCAGACAGCTGAGTTCACATATCAAGGTCAACTACAAAACGCTTCGGTACCGGCGAACGGCAACTTCGATTTCGAATTTGTACTTTTTGACGCCGGGGGTTCGCAGGTTGGGCCGGTGGTGCCGCGCAACGGCGTGGCGGTGGCGAACGGAATTTTTTCGGTCAATCTCGATTTTGGATCGAGCTTTCCAGGCGGCACGAGATTTCTTGAGATTCGCGTCAGGCAGGCAGGCGGCGGTGCGTTTACGACGTTATCACCAAGGCAGCCGGTGACGAGTGCTCCGTATTCGATCAAGAGTCTGACGGCGGACAGTGCGGCGAACGCTGCAAATGCGACCAACGCGACCAACGCGACAAATGCAACAACGGCGGCGACTGCAACGAATGCATTAAGCCTTGGTGGCGTCGCCGCGAACCAGTATTTGCAGACAAACGGCAACGGCTCAGGCCTAACAAACCTCAACGCGAGCAACATAACAATCGGCACCCTCGCCAATGCCCGCCTCGGTCAGATACCGACGGCGAATATCGCCGATAATGCGGTGACAGCTCCCAAGATTGCCGCCGGACAGGTTGTAAAGGTACTGAACGGAATGACCGACAACGTAACACTCGCAGAAGGCACAAATATCACTATCACTCCCTCAGGCAATACGCTGACGATCTCCTCAACCGGAGGCGGCAGCGGCTGCCCGAGTCCCTGTACGGCGGCGATATTTAATGCGACGCAGCAGTACAATTTCGCCGGTTCCCGAATTCTCAGTTCGCCGGGCACCAACAATCTTTTGGTAGGAAGGAATACTCCCGCGGCCCCAACCGGGCTGGACAACACGTACATTGGCAGCTCAGCCGGCAATTTAAGTACATCCGGCGATGCAAACACTGTCGTCGGTGTCTCGGCGGGATTCAATAACGCCGGGAGCGGAAATTCGTTCTTTGGCCGTTCGGCCGGGCTCCAAAACACAGCTGGTCAAAATAATGCTTTTTTTGGCAGGCAAGCAGGTCGCGATAACACTGTTGGGAATTTTAATTCCTTTTTTGGATTCCAATCCGGAATTGGAAACACAAATGGCGGAAACTCATTCTTTGGCGCTGAGACCGGCATGGTGAATCAGGGCACTTTCAACAGCTTTTTCGGAAACGGTGCGGGCTTTGCGAATTCAACCGGTAGCTCCAATAATTTTTTTGGCCACTCTTCCGGCTTAACCCACAGCACGGGCTCTGGGAATTCTTTCTTTGGTGCTGATTCTGGCCGATTTGTAGACTCTGGAACCGGGAATACGCTGATCGGTTACAACACTGCAGCGGCTTCCGGCCTGACGAATGCGACAGCAATTGGCGCATTCGCTGAAGTCGGGGATAGCAACACAATCGTGCTTGGCGGTATCGCTGGTGTTAATGGAGCGACCTCGGATACGCGCGTAGTCATCGGAGACACCGTTCCTTATTTTGCTCGCTTTTCGATTTTCGGAGGTCCTATGTGGACAAGTGCCGGGTGGTCGGCAGCGGTTGGACTAAGCAATGGGACTGCTATCGGCTGGGCCCCGAACTCCAATGGCAATTCATTCGGGATCGGCCATACTAATGGCGGGACTTATTTTTTCCGCTCCCGAAGTCCCCTCGGTGGTACCGGATCCTTTCCGATTTACAACTTGGTGATCACGGAGAACGACCTCATTGGAATCGGTACGCTCACACCTGACGCAACACTGTCGGTCAATGGCGGAGCGACAAAGCCCGGCGGGGGTTCGTGGGGCAATTTTTCCGACTCCCGACTAAAGAATATTAAGGGCAGCTTCACTCCCGGCCTAAATGCGGTGATGCGGCTCAGGCCGCTTCGCTACGAATACAAGAAGGACAACGCACTTGACCTCAAATCGCAAGGCGAACACGTCGGTTTCAGTGCTCAAGAAGTCGAAAAGCTGATCCCAGAGGCAGTCACTAAAAACAGCAGGGGCTACCGCATAGTCAACAACGACCCGATCATGTGGACAATGCTCAACGCAATCAAAGAGCAACAGGAGCAGATCGAGGAGCAGCGGAGACTGAACCGGTCTCAGCAGGCTGGAATAGAGAGCCTGAAGAGAGCGAACGCACACCTTGTCGTGCGATTGTTGACAGTAGAGAAAAAGTTAAGGCAAGGCGGCTCTCGTCGTCGCAGATAGACGGTGGGGCGCCATGGTCAGCCGAATCAGCGGCGAGCAGGAAAGGCGGGCAGTCGCAGGAAGAGCGATGCCTCCGCGTTTCCAGCCACCGACCCGGTAAACACCCGCAAATTCATCAAGGAGAAAAATATGAAACGACTCGCCGCTTTGGGCTTTATCCTATACATAATAATTACCGCTCTGACAACGCATGCCCAGACCACGGAAATTACCTACCAAGGCCAGCTTCAAAGCTCATCAGTTCCGGCGAACGGCAGCTTCGATTTCGAATTTGTGCTTTTTGACGCCGGGGGTTCGCAGGTTGGGCCGGTGCTGCCGCGCAACGGCGTGGCGGTGGCGAACGGAATTTTTTCGGTCAATCTCGATTTCGGATCGAGTTTTCCAGGCGGCACGAGATTTCTCGAAATTCGCGTCAGGCAGGCAGGCGGCGGTGCGTTTACGACGTTATCGCCGAGGCAGCCGGTGACCAGTTCTCCGTACTCGATCAAAAGCCTCGCTACTGACAATGCCACCAACGCTACTCAGCTCGGCGGCGTACCGGCGAGCCAGTATCTGCAGACAAATGGCAACGGCTCGGGCTTGACGAATCTCAACGCGAGCAGCATTACAACCGGCACACTCGCCAATGCCAGACTTGGCCAAATACCGACGGCCAATATCGCTGACGGTGCGGTAACCGCTCCGAAGATCGCTCCAGCCCAAGTTGTAAAATCCCTAAATGGCCTTACCGACATCGTCACTCTCGCGGGGAGCGAAAACATAACCGTTACAACAACGGGCAACACGTTGACGATCGCATCGACGGGCGGCGGCGGAGTCGGCGGCGGCGGGACGCCGGGAAACATCCCGCTTTGGAGCAATGGAACGACGCTTGGCAACTCGGCCATTACACAAACCGGGTCAATTGTGCAGCTTGCGCCGACTGCGCAGGGCAACCGAATAACTTTCGGGTCGCCAAACAGCGAGACGGGAATAACTATCGCGGAAGCGACGCCGGGCCTGACTAACGACCGGGCAGATATTAGGCTCGACGGAAGCGGGATTCTTCGCATTGTCGCTGGACCAGCTGGCGGTCCACCGTCTGAGGATAATGGAATTTCCATCTACCCGAGCGGTCAAGTTGGGATCGGTGGAGCAACTTCGGACACGAAATTATCCGTCTTTGCCCCAACCTCTGACAGTAGGGCAATTCTAGGAGTTGGCCGGAATGGCGCGACGGGAGTCGAAGGCACGAGCGTGGCGGGATTTGGCCTGAATGGATTTAGCTCTCTGGGCACAGGAGTCAGGGGCGAGAGCCCCAACGTATACGGCGTTCTCGGTGAAAGCACCAGTGGATTTGGCGTCACAGGTCGGAGCAACACCGGTTTCGGCGTTTTCGGCCAAAGTGAAACCAATTATGGCGTCTTTGGCAGCAGCATTTCTTCTTCAGGTGTCGCCGGATCGTGTATTTCTCCGGGCTGTATTGCAGTTCGTGCCTCTGGAACGAGCTGGTTCAAGGGGGATACGACGCCGCTGACGGCTCAGAACGCCGGTAATGGGACCGGCGTTGCGATTGGTTCGGCGGGTACCGGGGGCTACATATTTGCCTTTGATTACGATGTGTTCCAATCCCGAAACCTTTTCCTGAACGGGCCGGGCGGACGAGTGCACGTCGGTCCTGCATGTGCGGGGTCACCTGACCAGACCCTATCGGTCTGCGGTAATGCCAGCAAGGTTGGCGGCGGCTCATGGCTTGTTCTTTCCGATGAACGATTAAAGATTATCAACGGGCGCTTCACTGGCGGGCTAAAGGCGTTGATGAAGCTGCAACCGCTTCGGTATAACTACAAGACGGATAACGGACTCGGAATAGTCGACCGTGGCGAGCACATCGGATTTAGTGCCCAGGCCGTAGAGAAGCTCATCCCCGAAGCGGTAACAAAGAATGCTCAAGGCTATCGCATGGTTAACAATGACCCGATCATCTGGACAATGCTAAACGCAATTAAAGAGCAGCAGGGCATGATCGAAAAGCTGACTAGACAGGTTCGTCAGTTGCAGAGAGCGAATAGGAAAAAGGCCGAGAGCCGCAGATAGTGAGGAAAAAAGATGAAATTCACCCAGTTAACAATCTTCGCGACCACACTAATGGCCCTTAGCATCTGCGGGCTGCCCGCCTACAGTCAGTCTGGTGGTCTTTTCGAAATCACCAAAAGCGTTATCGCGGGTGGCGGCGGCAATTCCGCGGGCGGTGTGTTCAATTTAGACGGGACGACGGGCCAGTGCGTTGCGGGTACGACATCGACTGGCGGTATTTTCACCTTAGCGGGCGGTTTCTGGACTGGCGGAACTATCGTTGGAACGCCAACGCCTACTCCGACCGCGACGCCCACGGGCACTTCGACGGCAACCCCCACCTCGACGCCGACTACGACGCCGACGGGAACGCCCACGGCCACTCCAACAGTGACGCCGACCGCGACGCCTACAGCGACTCCGACAGCCACGCCGACGGCAACTCCAACTTTGACGCCGACCGCGACGCCCACAGTTAGCCCGA
>JANNWQ010000039.1:0-14979 GCA_031408595.1 Acidobacteriota bacterium
ATCGATGCGCTATCGGCACACATTAGCCATTTTGACAGCGTCGCTCACAGCGACCTTTTAGTTCGAGTCCGCGACCGTCTACATCAGCAATTTGGCATCGATCATCTGACGATACAGATGGAAACGATGGACAATGAAGCCGAGGCAGTTTATGTCTGCGATACCGGCACGAAGTGCTTCGAGCCATCGATTAAGAAGGTTTAAACGCAGAGACCGCTGAGGACGCAGAGAAGCAATAAATGATTTTTTCTTACCCTGCGTGCACAGCGGTCTCTGCGTTTAGAAATTCTTATGCGAACGATCGACCTAAAATACGCTAATACTGCATTCGCGTTCGACTATGACGAATCGCGTTGCGAGATACTGCGCGGAGCCGAACAAGGGCCGTCGATGTCTGACGCCGATATTGGAGAACGGCTAGACGCACCCATTGATTCGCAGCCGCTAGAGGAAATCGTGCAGCCGGGCCAGAGTGTCCTGATCGTTGTTCCCGACGCAACGCGGCAGACGGCGGCCGGGCAGATCGTAAATCTTGTCGTCCGCCGGTTGATCGCCAATGGGACGATGCCGTTCGACATTCGCATTATTTTCGCGACCGGCATTCATCGAAAGGTCACCGACGACGAAAAAGCCGCGATCCTCACGCCATTTATTCTCCAACGGATCAAGACACTCGACCACGACGCTCGAGATCTGATGCAGATAGTTTCGATGGGAACCACAACGGGAGGAATCGAGATCGGACTGAATCGGGCTCTCATCGAACACGATCATGTCGTGATCGTCGGCGGAATCTCATTTCATTATTTCGCAGGGTTTACCGGCGGTCGCAAGCTGATCTGTCCGGGTCTAGCGTCGAGTCGGACGATTGCTGCTACACACAAACTTGCGTTTGATTTCGAACAGAAAAAGCGTCGCGAAGCCGTCGATGCGGGTGTCCTAGACGGCAATGCCGTACATGAGGCGTTCATCGAGGTAGTCAAGAGACGCCCTCCATCATTCGCGATCAGCTCGATTGTTAACGACAAAGGCGAAGCGCCGGAGGTGTTCTCCGGCGACTGGCAGATATCGCATCGAAGCGCATGTGAGGCGTATTCATTGACGAACACAGTCCAAATAGCAGAGAGGCGCGACGTCGTTGTCGCGAGCTGTGGTGGCCAACCGCACGACATCAATCTGATCCAAGCCCACAAGACCCTCGACGTGGCCGCTCGTGCGTGTAGCGACGGAGGAACAATCATTCTCCTAGCCAAGTGCGCCGATGGCCTCGGCCGCAATGATTTCTTATCGTGGTTTGAGACAGAGAACAGCGGTACGTTGGCCGACAGGCTTGCCGAAAAATACCAGGTCAACGGCCAGACCGCGTGGAGCCTTTTGCAAAAGGCGGAAAGGTTTGACGTGCGTATCGTCACGGATCTGGACGGCCCGTCATGCGAAAAAATGAGAATGAAAAAGATGAGCGTCGAGGAAGCGAACGCAATTGCCAAAGACACGTCAGAGCCTTCCTACATCATCCCGAACGGCTCGAAGATCTCCATCGATTTGCGATCCAACATTTAAATAAAAAGAGGCCGCCTTTCCAGACAGCCTCGTCGATCTCTTCAGAACCAACCACTAGATCGTTGCCCCCGGATAGCCGTTGCCGAGGCGGCCGGCTTCGCCACCGGCGAGGGAATTAACGAGTTCGTAGTGGAAATAATCAAATTTCGCGGCAACCGGCGGCTGCACACGCTTGTCATACATCTCGCGTGAACGATCGATCGCCTCGCGGAGACGCTGATAAAGGTCGCTGGAATCGCGGCCTTCGGTGACCTTCTTTTCGTTGTAGAGTTTGATCTCCGAAACGAGAAGTCGTGCAAAACGACGTGCGTCGTTATGGCTGCGACGTTCGTCCTCGGCGACCTCGATCGGCAGATCGACGTTGCGGTCGCTGAGTCGGGCCTGCGGCATCGACGGAGCAACTATTGGAGCCTCGATGACGGCCTCGACGGCTGGTTCCATTCCACCCGTTGGCATACCTGCCGGAGCGTACTGTTCACTTGCTGTCTCAAACGGTGAGATTGACTGGAAGGCGGCTGACTCTATCGAACCACCCGATCCAAAATCAACTGACGGTTCGGGTAATTGAAATGGTTCCGGCTGCGGTTCGGCTGCTGGTTCGAATGCCTGATACTCAAATGCGGCAGTTTCAGTCTCAACGGGTTCCTCGATGGTTTCTGCAAAAGGCGATGCCTCGGCAGTTTCCATCTCGTAGGTCGCAGTTTCCTCGACCGGTGCCGGTTCAAAAGCGGTTTCTGTCTCGAATGCAGACGCAGCCTCGACTTCGGTAGGAAATCCGCCTTCGTATGAGACGCTCTCGCTAAATGCGAAACCACTGATTTCCTCGACCGGAGTTTGAGGGGTTGATGGCTCAGCGTCTGAGACGAAAGCACTGGTTTCTTCCGCGACCGCATCCTCCGATTTTGCGACCGGTGCCGCAGATGCACGCATCTCTACCGTCATACCGGCGACGCGAACAAGTACTTCTAAAGCTTCGCGATTTACCTCGGCGTTCTCGCCTTCAGCGTCTGCATAAAGTACTGCCACACCGCGGCCGCGGGCCGTTAACGGGATCGCAAACATCCGTCCGGGACTACCAAAGCTGAGCGGCTCGAGGAATATCGCGTCGTCCGAATTGGCTCCCGCCGAGCTTTCGACTGTGGTCACTGACCTTACGGCCGCGCCGAGAATCGATTCCGATGAGGTCGGAAAACGTATTTCCCGCACTGCCGATTCGAGAGCCTCATCGTCGGACCCGAAGGCCTTCCACCCGACAAAATGCTCGTTCTTGATAATGAAGAACGCACCACGCGAGGCGTATTCGGCCGCGTGTTGAACAAGAGATTTGAGAATGTTCGACTGCGAATCCTTGCTGCTGATGTCATTGATCGCGTCACGAAGGCCGTCAAACTTGTTCACCTCGACCTCGACAATGGTTGGCTCGGCAGCGACGGCTATCGGGGCCAGCTTTTCGGCCTCGGCCATTGCGTCTGCGGCGAGTTTAGACCCGGCGTCGCGGGCAAGATTGAGATGCTCAGCGACCAGGCTATTGAACCCCTCGTCAAACTGATGTTTGGATTCGAAACGAGCATTGTAAGACTGAAACGCCTCGTCGAATTGGCTTTTATGCCTCTCGAACTCGCTTTCGATCTTGCTCTGAAATTCCGTCGATTCTTTTCGCATTTCTGCGACGACGGCCTTTAGATAATTCTCGAATTCACTTCTAAGGCTTAGTTCGAGTTCTTCGCTATTCACTAGGTTTCTCCTCCATGGGTCAAGTGCAATTTGCTTGGGTAACGGGTGGCTGGCTCAATTTGGGTAGATAACCCGCAGATGTGGTTGATGACACCCAAAGGCCGCCATCTGCTCGATTATGACGAATCTAGCAAGAAAAAGTCAAGAACTTCTTAAGATACAACAAAATAAAATTTGTTGAGCGCATGGGGGCTTTTAGGTGGCAACGACCGTGATCTCAGGGTCGATCTCTTCTTGGATCATGTTTTCGATCGCCATGAGCGTACCGGTAAGCGAGCTTGGGCAGCTGCCGCAGGCACCTTCGTAGCGGATCTTGAGCGTGTTATCCTCGAGGCTGAGAACCTCTAGCCAACCGCCGTCGCTGGCGAGAAACGGCCTGATGCGTTCGTCGAGTAGTTCGTTGATCTGGAGTATCTTCGGGTCGTCACTCGCTGCTGCGGCAATGGCACCACCGACAGCGGCCGCAGCGGCTCTGGATCCGTTGCCGTTTGACGAAACGACCGCGTCCGCCGCACGGATCGGAACAGCCAGATCGGGCAAGATCTCATCCCATTCCGCATCATCGGTCTTTTCGACGGTGATCATCTTGTCCATATAAAAGACAGAGACCACCGGTCCAACGTCAAAGATCGATTTGGCAAGCTTATCATCGACACCCGCCTCGGCTGATTTGAACGAGTGCGAGGTGCCGTGCGACACCGGTTCTTTAAGAATGAACTTGACGGCGTTCGGATTTGGCGTTTCCTGTATGTCAGCGATCTTAGGCATTTCTTACTCAACAAAATGCAGGTAGTCGAAACCTTACAATTATTTCAACATTATACATCATCACCGGCCATTTTTCACAAACATAAGAAAGCAGGCGGCTGAATCAAGATACAATTCAAGCGCACCCGCACGTAGATCGGTGTAAAATTACCTTTAGATCTTTAACTCGGAAAGGACCACGACACTACTCAGTAATGTGTATATCCTCGCCCTTATTCACACGTCCTGACATGAACAAAGCACCAAGTGCGATGGTCGCGATTACCAGGATTCCAAAGACCACAAGAAAAAGATTATTAGCGCTTTTCGTGTACTGAAGCCAGGAAAAAACGGCCCCGACTGCTGACACGAGAGCTACTACGGCGTAAAGCATATCCTTCACAAAAATCACCTCCAATCGTCAAAAGAGAGAACGACTTAACGAAAGCTGCACCAGCTGGATCAAAACCCCTGATCCGCCTAAAACCGTAAGTTATCAAACTATTACATGGTGTAGCTTCATACTAACTCCACTTCATCTGCAAAAGCAAGTAAATTGTGGCGGGTCAGACGCGCAATTTGGCGAGTACGGTCCGAGGGATCTGTTGGAGGTCGGGGACGAAGCGAGGCGCGTGCCAAATAAGCGGGTCAAACATCGCTGCGACATCGTCACTCTGCCCAATACCGATCTCTATCATCAGCGAACCGCCCGCGACAAGATGCGTTGGTGCTTCGGTGATCAAACGTCTCACAATTTCGAGACCGCCCGGCCCGCCGGAGAGAGCGGTGAGCGGTTCGTAATCGCGTACCTCGATCTGGAGAGCGTCTATATCTTCTGCTGGAATGTATGGTGGATTGGAGACGATTAGATCGAATTTGCCCTCTACATTTGCGAAAAGATCGCTCTCGATCAGATCGATGCGTTCATGGACTTGGTGTGTGACCGCATTCCGCTCAGCCACGGCAAGAGCAGTTCTCGAGACATCTGCCGCGATTGCCGATGCGTTTGGCAGATTGACGAGCATCGATATCGAAACGCATCCCGAACCGATGCCGATCTCGCAGAATCGTGGTGCATTGAGACTGGAAAGCTCGCCGATCGCGGCCTCAACAAGTATCTCCGTCTCAGGCCGAGGGATCAGAACCTCGGGCTCGACAATAAAGTCGAGTCCGAAAAATTCCTGCCGTCCCACAATATATTGAAAAGGCTCCCGAGTAGATCTGCGCTCGACGGCGACGGCAAAAGCCACGGCCTCGGTTTCGGAGAGTTCGTATTCGGGATGGGCGATAAGAAATGACGTAGGGCTGTTGAGGACGAATTTGAGCAGTGACGAGGCCTCTCGGCGGTATTCGACGACGCCAGCCAGCTCCAAACTTTCTGTTGCTGCGGCCAGAGCCGCCGAGATATTCATTTACTTTTGACAACGCGAGCCGGTACACCCGCGACGGTCGCTCCTGCGGGCACGTCCCGCGTGACGACCGCACCGGCACCGACCATCGCGTTTTCGCCGACCGTCACGCCGGCAAGGATCGTCGCATTCGATCCAATGCTCGCACCTTTCATGATTGTGATCGGAACTACGCTCCAATCGGCCTCGGATTGCGGCGAACCGTCTTCGTTGGTAGCCCGCGGATATTTATCATTAGTAAACATCACGCCGTGCCCTATGAAAACATTGTCCTCGACCTTGACGCCCTCGCAGAGAAACGAGTGACTCGATATCTTGCAGCGTCGGCCGATCTTGACCCCTTTTTGTATCTCGACAAACGCCCCGACCCGCGATTCATCGCCAATCTCACAGCCATAAGCATTGACGAAAGAGAAGATCTTTACATCGCGGCCAAGGCTTACGTTGTTAAGCCGGATGCAGTTTTCGCGAAGGTATTCATCCGTAGGATTCATCTGGTATCAATTAATAATTATTGATTACGAAATTAATAATTAGTTAGTCGGGAAAGCCTCACCCAATTGATCGTCCCGCAATTCACAGTTGCCCATCATGCAAGCTCGACCATCCGCCCTCGATCTTTGATCGAGATCTCGGAGGCCTCCAAAATGCGAACGACATTCAAACCCGCACGACCGTCCGTCAGCGGCTGTTTGTCATTTAAGATGCAGTCGATGAAGTGCTGTGTGCCGACCGCCAGAGCTTCGGTCTGTTCGAGCTTGGGCGATAGCATATCGCCGGTACGGTATTGGACTAGCGTGTCATAGACGCCTTCGCGGGTCGTGACGTCGATGCCTTTGTCGTAGATCTTTACCTTTTCGCTCGTCTCATTGTCGTCGTAAACGATCATTGATTTCGTCCCGCCGATCAGCGTTTTGCGGATCTTCATCGGGGCAAGCCAGTTTACGTGAAAATGGGCGATGAGGTCGTTCTCGAATTCGAGTGTCAGATATGCGATGTCTTCAAGATCATTGCCGACGTGACAACTGCCTACAGCTGAGACCGCTTTCGGTTGCTGATCGAGCAGGTAGTCACAGATCGATAGATCGTGTGGAGCGAGGTCCCAGATGACGTTGACATCGTGTTGGAACAGTCCAAGATTTACGCGCACGGAATCAAAATAATAGAGATCGCCGAGACGGCCCGAAGTGATTATCTCTTTCATCTTGCGAACCGCACCGGTGTAGATAAAGGTGTGGTCAACGAAGAGCTTGAGGTTATTAGCGTCGGCGATCTCGATCAGTTCTTCGGCTTCGGCCGAACTCGCGGTCATCGGCTTTTCGATAAAGCAGTGTTTTCCGGCGAGCAATGCGCTTTTGGCGATCTCATGATGCGACGAAACAGGCGTCGCGATAACTACGACATCGATGTCGTCACGAGCGATCACTTCATTATGATCGGTCGACGTCTCGATGCCGTGAAACATCTTTTGCATCTTCGCGAGCCGGGCTTCGTCACGGTCGCACGCGACAACGCCATCGACCGCGTCGGCCGAGAGGAAGTTTCTAATTAGATTCGGCCCCCAATAACCGGTGCCAATAACTGCAACTTTCATAAGACTTAGCCACAGAGTTCACAGAGAACACGGAGGGAGTTGTCATGGCTCTAAACCATCTCAGTGCTCTCTGTGTACTCGGTGGCAAATGTTTTCAATGCCCGCCTTTTGCGAGCAGCATCACCGGTAGCGTCCGAAACATGATCCTCAGATCGAACAGCGGCGACATATTGTCTATATAGAATAGATCAAGTATCACCATATCGTTAAAGTCCACCGCGCTGCGCCCCGCTACCTGCCACAGGCCGGTGCAGCCGGGTATGACCGAAAGGCGACGACGGTGCCAGTCCTGATACTGTTCGAGCTCGTAAGGCATGCACGGACGCGGGCCAACTAAGCTCATCTCGCCCTTTAATACGTTAAAAAGCTGCGGCAGCTCATCAAGGCTTGTTTTGCGTAAAAATCTACCGACCGACGTCACACGCGGATCGTTCTCGATCTTTTTCACCGCAACGTCCGATTCGCCCTGAATTAGGTCGCTGACAAACGCACGATGCGATGCGTCGTCGTTACCAGCGTGCATCGTGCGGAATTTATAGAATTCAAACGGCTTACAGTCCTTTCCGATGCGTGTGTGATTGTAAAATACCGAACCTTTCGAGGTGAGTTTTATCAACAGAGCGATAATGAGGAAAGGAATGAACAGGATGATAAGCCCGACAACGGTAACCACAAGATCAAAGACACGCTTGTAAACGCTAAATAGCGCATTGTCGTAATTCTGCGGCATCTTCATGATCGGGATGCCGAGATATTTCTCGAGCAGGACTTTTTCAGGGATGATGTTGTAAAGCTCCGAGACGAGCCGAACTTCAGCTTTCGTAGCTTGAGCTTTATCAATGATCTCTAACAGTGTTTTGTGCGTCACATAGCTCTCGGCGATGATGATCTCGTCGATGTCGTGTTCCTCAACGAGCCGGTTCAGGTCGCTGAGATTGCCGAGATTTGTGAGATGTTCAAAGACGCGTTCGCCGGTCGTTAGCTCGTCGTTGATAAACCCAACGACCTTAAATCCGTGGCTGTCATCAACCTCGATCTGAGCCGCGACGGTCTTCGCGGTGCGGTCCTTGCCAATGATTGCGACACGCCGTTCAAGTATCTTTTTCTGCGAAGCAAACGCAAACAAACGTCGGAAAACCAAAGTCCTAAAGGCAACGACCGTCACCAAGGAGATCCCGACAAACATTGCCAGCACCAGCCGGGACTCAACAAAATCAAGCCGCTTAAAGACAAACGTGATCAGGATCAACCCGAGCAGTCCATAGATCAGCGACTTAAATATCGACACGACCTGCTCGCCGAACGACATAAAGTTGTTCAGCTTATAGAGGTTGAAATGCTGAAAAATGACGATCCAAACCAACGAATAGACGACGATCAAAGCACCCTGAGTTCGCACCAGCGGCCTCGACAAGAGTTCGACCAGCGGCACACCGTAAAACCTGATCAAGATCGCCGCAACCCAAGCCCCGAGCAGCAACGTATAGTCGCAGCCCGCGAGGAAGAACTTGTATTTTGGGTATTGTTTGAACATCAGCCGAGAAATTCGTTGATCTGTCCTATTACAAACCTTTGGACCCTGTCGGTCAATTCATTCGCATTTGACGTTTCCGTTCGGCGTCGAAGATCGATCTTCGAAATGTCGCTGATCTCACGAACAAATGTGATCAACCCTTCTTTCTCCATCTGAGCATCGAGCGAGCCTAACCGACCGGCGAAGATACTGTAAACCGGCACGCCGAGCAATGCAGCCTCGCGGTTCATTGTCCCGCCGCCTGAGATCAACAGATCGGCGGCAAATGCGAGCTGCAATCCATCGACCGCTTTGCGAAGAATTGCGAAACTGCCGTGTGACAACGCCATCCGTTCGATCTCAGCCTCGATCTCATCTGCCTGTTCGGATGTTCTGGGCACAATTGCCGTAAAGACGCCATCGGAGCGGAGCAAACGTTTTAGCAAGCCGTCGAAGATATCTTCGCTCATTGACGAATGATAGTTTGCGGTAGTTGCCGGCGGCCGCAGGACCGCGAAAATGCTTTCGTCATCACATTCGTGTTGTGTTATAAACCGTTTTCTGAATACAGCATCTGGCTGAAAGTCACGTATGTAAAGCTCCTCTTTTATTCCCGCATATTTGACGCGTTTATCTTTAGCAAGACCGATTTCGTCGAGAACGCTATCGGCAATTCGCCCAGGCACGAGCACGCGATCCGAGAAAGTATTGAAAATGCGCGTCTCGGTGAACTCGTAATCGTACATCGTCAGGGTCGGAATTTTGAGCCATCTCGCGGCCAGCACCATCGAACGCGAGCCGTGACTCACCGCGACCGAGATCTTTGGGCCGCTTTTGACGAAGTCCGCCAGTTGCCGTGCCCGCCCGAGCGTGCCGAGGATCTTGCTGAGCTTTCCTTTCCCGTGGTGACGGCCGATAACGGTAAATGCACCTTCAAGGCCGTGGAGTTGTAGCAGTTCGATTGTCTGTGAATGTTCGCGTGCGGTAAGGACGACAGTAAAGCCGCTCTCGCGATAATGCCGTATTATCGGCACAAACAGAGGCACATGTGGCGAATTATCGAGGTCGATCCAGATGGATTTGGTCGGGGTGTTCAGAGTTTTGTTCTTTCGCGGCTAGCCGCTCTATTTGCGGAGAAGCTTGCTTCTCCGAGTGAAGGCCAACGATGTTTAGGCGGCTTGCCGCCGTTCCATCCGGTCGTCCTAGAAAGTGAACCTAAGCGGCGGCAAGCCGCAAAAATCTCGTTTTCCGGCAACCGGAGAAGCAAGCTTCTCCGCAAATAGAGCGGCGAGCCGCAAGAATTAAGTCGATAATCCTCGGGAAACCGCACTCTTCAACACATCACAAACATACTCGATCATCTCACTGGTCAGCTCAGCATACATCGGCAAACTCAGCAATTCGCTCATCTGTGAATGAGCCACGGGAAAATCACCTGGCTGATGACCGAAGTGTGCGTATGCATCGAGAAATGGTAACGCGGTCGGGTAATGCAGGCCTGTGTCGATGCCCGCTTCGTTCAATTTCGCCGCAACACCGTCACGATCCGCGACGCGAATAACGTATAGATGATATGTGTGTGTCGAATGTTCCGGAGCGGTCGGCAATGCAATTCCTGTGTCTGCTAGCAATTCGTTATAACGTTCGGCGTTGCGACGCCGGGAGCTGAGCCAACTGTCGAGGTGCGGCAATTTGACGGACAACACTGCAGCCTGAATACCGTCGATCCGGCTGTTACGGCCTACTACAGTGTGCTTGTATTTGGCCGGCTGTCCGTGATTTGCGATCAGACGGCAACGCTCTGCGAGATCGGCATCGTTACTTACGATCGCTCCGGCGTCGCCGTACGCACCAAGATTTTTGCCCGGATAAAAACTAAATGTCGCGATGTCTCCGAATGTTCCGGTCCTTTGTCCTTTGTAGTCGGCACCGTGCGATTGTGCGCAATCTTCGAGCACCTTTAGTTTGTGTCTTTGCGCGATCTCTATTACAGCGTCCATCTCGGCAGGCAAGCCGTAGAGATGAACGGGAATAATTACTTTGGTCCTCGGGGTTACCTTTTCCTCGATCTTGGCGGTGTCGATGTTGTAAAAATTGGGTTCGCAATCGACATAGACAGGTGTTGCGCCGACATTACTGACCGCTTCCGCCGTTGCAAAGAATGTATTGGCGGGCACGATCACTTCATCGCCAGCACCGATCCCGAGGGCTGAAAGGGCGATCTCGATCGCATCAGTGCCGTTGGCGACGGCGACGCAATGTTCGGTGCCGATGTACTCGGCAAAGGCAGTTTCAAACGCCGCGGCATATCGTCCGGCCACAAACGCCGTCTCACCTACGACCTTGAGGATAGCTTCATCGAGCTCGCCTTTAAGGCTGAGATATTGAGCTTTTAGATCTACGAATGGAACACGCATAAGGCTTCGAAAAACAAACCTGATTTTACTCCAACTGCCGGACGATGCCCAATTCGTGTTCACGCCACGCTTTTGTAATATAATCGCCTAGCGTGAAACAGATCCTTCAAAACATGAAAACGGGTGTGCTGACGGTCGCCGATGTGCCGCCGCCGAGTGTCCGAACAGGCCATTTATTGGTGCGAACAGCCGCTTCGCTGATCAGTGCCGGAACCGAGAAATCAAAAGTTGACCTCGGCAAGAAGAGCCTGCTTGGAAAGGCGCGTGAGCGTCCCGACCTGGTCAAAAAAGTACTCGACAAAGTGAAAAGCGAGGGTCTGGCGAGCACATTTACGGCAGTCAAGGCCAAGCTGGACACGGCGATCGCGATGGGCTACAGCGCGGCCGGAACGGTCGTCGAGGTCGGCGGAGGCGTCGCGGGATTTAGCGTTGGTGATCGAGTGGCCTGTGCCGGTGCAGGTTTTGCATCACACGCCGAGATGATCTCGGTGCCGAAGAATCTGTGCGTCCGCATCCCGGACGGCGTGTCCTTTGACGCTGCTTCGTTTGGGACATTGGGCGCGATCGCATTGCAAGGCGTCCGTCTCGCTGCTCCGACGCTTGGTGAGGCGTTTGTCGTTATTGGCCTGGGATTGCTCGGGCAGATCACGATTCAGCTTTTACGTGCGAATGGCTGCCGCGTCTTTGGCGTCGATACCGATGAGTCAAAATTTGACCTAGCCAAAGAACTTGGTGCAGAGATGTGTGCGGCTCCTGCTGCTGCGGCCGGTCAGATCGAGCGCTGGTCACGCGGTCGCGGTGCAGATGCCGTTCTGATCACAGCGGCAACGAAATCAAACGATCCGATCGATCTCGCCGGTGAGGTCTCACGCCTTAAAGGCCGCGTCGTTGTCGTCGGCCTCGTCGGCATGGACGTTCCTCGTGAAACATATTACGAGCGCGAATTGACACTGCAAATGTCGATGTCCTATGGCCCGGGTCGCTACGACGCCGAGTATGAGGAACGCGGTCACGATTATCCGTTTGAATACGTTCGCTGGACGGAAGGGCGCAATATTGAGGCGTTTCTAGATCTGATCGCGAATGGCAGCATTGATATCGAAAGGCTTATTACGCACCGCTTCGGGATTGAGCAGGGAGAGGCAGCGTACAAATTGATCGAGGGCGAGGCTAGTGAGCCGTATCTCGGGATAGTGTTGCAATACGATGCCGAAAAATCATTGGAACGCTCTATCTCGATAAAAACCGCGGCGTCTCCATCGGCGGCGGTACGGGTCGGCATGATCGGTGCAGGAACCTATGCGAGGAAATTTCTTCTCCCTAATCTAAAAAATTGTGGCGTAGATTTTCGCAACATCGCGACCGCTTCCGGGCTTTCAGCGAATGATGTTGGCTCTCAGTATGGCTTCGCGTCATGTGTCTCCGATGCGGCTCAGGTGATCGATGACGCGGATACAAACCTAATTGTCATCGCAACAAGGCACAATACGCATGCGGCTTTGTCGCAACTTGCTTTGGAAAAAGGAAAACACGTATTCGTCGAAAAGCCGCTCGCGATGAACGACGAAGAGCTCGATGGCGTGAGCAATGCGGCACAGAATTCGGCAGGGCGGCTCATGGTCGGTTACAACCGGCGATTTTCGCCCTCTGCGAAGATCGCGGCGGAATTCTTTGCATCGCGACAATCACCGCTTTCGATCCTTTACCGTGTGAACGCAGGCCGCATTCCGGGTGATAGCTGGATTCAGGATCCCGTCGAGGGCGGCGGTCGGATCGTCGGCGAGGTCTGCCATTTCATCGATCTGATGCAATATCTGACGGGTTCGCTTACGACACGCGTGTACGCTGAATCCATCGCGAGCCGCGACAGCGAGATTACCGCAGCCGATTCGGTCTTTATAACGCTCAAATTTGCCGATGGCTCAAACGGTACGATCGCCTACCTTGCTGAGGGCGACAAATCTCCGGCAAAGGAACGTATCGAGATCTTTGGTGAAGGTAAATCCTGCGTCATCGATGATTTTCGGCGCGTATCGCTGTTTACTGGCGGGCGTGAGACGAGCAAGAAATCGCTGGGCCAGGACAAAGGTCAGGCGGCCGAGGTTAAAGCACTTTGCGGTCTTGTAAAGAATGGCGGAGATTCGCCGATTTCGCTTGATGATCTCGCCGCGACAACGAAAGCGACGTTTAGGATCCTAGATTCGCTGCGGACCGGCAACGCTCACGCCGTTTAGGCGTCGATAAACGTCTGCATCCAGATCTCTAGCACCAGCAGTTGGAAGACCTGTAAATTGAGATCTTCTCGGCCGGAAAGGTTGGAATCAATGATCCGTCGAACTTCAACCGGATCAAATAGCCCGCGCTCTTTTATCTTCGACTCCGATAAATAATCCTCGACCATCGGCCGCAGAGGGCCGCGAAGCCACGCTCTGATCGGGGCGCCAAATCCAGCCTTCTTTCGCCAAACAGCATCGTGCGGCAATAGCTTCTCAGCGGCACGCTTGAGAATATATTTGCGTTTTAGCCCGCGCAGCTTCATCTCGACCGGCATACGTGCTGCGAGCTCGACTAGCTCGATATTGAGGAAAGGTACGCGAACCTCGAGATTTGCCGCCATCGAGGTTTTGTCCGTGTAGGCAAGATTGAGGCACGGCAGAAAGGTTTTGAAATCGACGTACAGCAGACGGTTGATCGGATCGGCTTTGGCAACCCGTTCGAAATATTTATGGTGTTGCTGATACGCGTCAAAATTTGCCGCTTCATCAGCTAAGCCGGACGAATATAAACGACTTTTTGCATTGGCGGTAAAATAGGTGCCAAAACCAAGATAACGATCCTCAAAATCCAGGGCTGCACTCTTCGAAAATTTCTTGGCATTGCGAAATGGAGCAGTGAATTTGCCCGGCATTCCGCCCGGCAGAACACTCTCGATCGCACCGAACAGCGGACGCCGAATTGCACGTGGAATAAGATCAACGGGCTGCGCCAGTTTCATCGCGAGCTGCCGCGGGTAACCCGCAAACACCTCATCGCCGCCAACGCCCGAGAGCAACACGGTCAGCGTTTCTCTCGCAGCCTTTGAGATCAAGTAGCTCGTGATGATCGCCGGATCGGCGATCGGTTCGTCAGTGTGATAGACAAGCTTTGGAAGCAGCTCGGCGACATCCGGCTTAAGCATTATCTCATGATAGTCGGTGTCAAAAAGCTTGCCGATCTGCCTCGCCCAGACAGCGTCGTCGGGAATAATGTCGTATTTGAGGTCGTCTTGCTCGATGCCGACTGTGTAGGTCGAGATATGTCGGCCATTGCTGTGTTTGTTCATCAGAGCAACTATCGAGGACGAATCGACGCCACCGGATAGAAATGAGCCAAGCGGTACATCGGCGACCATTTCCATCTGGACGACGCGGTCCAAAGTTTCGAGAGTCGCATCTCGCCAATACTGTTCGCTTCGCCCATGGTCGATCTTGTCGAACGAAAGGTCCCACCATTCGGTCTGAGTCACAGAGCCATTCTTCCACTTAAGATAGTGGCCGGGCGGCAGTTTGTGGATGTTCTTGAATAGCGTGTGCGGGTCGGGCGTCCAGAGGAAGGTCAGATATTGATCCAGAGTCTCGCGGTCGATCTCGGCGTTAATCAGACCGGTCGCAAGAATCGCCTTGATCTCGGAAGCAAAAACGAACGAGCCGCCGATTTCTGCAAAATAAACTGGCTTGATCCCTGCACGGTCCCGAACTAAGGTCAGTTCCTTTTCAACATCGTCCCACACGGCGAACGCGAACATGCCGTTCAACTTATCGAGACAGCCGACATTCCACTCGCGAAATGCCTTGAGTAAAACCTCGGTGTCCGAGCCCGATACAAATACTACGCCCTTTGCCTCAAGCTCAGTTCGAATTTGCTTGTAATTGTAGATCTCGCCATTCAACACAAGTGCGTAGCGACCATCGTCGGTCAGCATCGGTTGATGCCCCGCTGCTGAGGTGTCGATGATCGAAAGTCGGC
>JANNWQ010000040.1:0-5201 GCA_031408595.1 Acidobacteriota bacterium
ATGGTCAGCGACGGCATAATGGTCAGTGATGGCGGTGTTATCGGCAGCGGATCATCACTGTTCGCTTACAATCAAACGTTTGGCAGCGGCATAATGGTCAGCGACGGGATAATGGTCAGCGATGGAATAATGGTCAGCGACAGCCGACTCATCGCAGACGGAATTATGGTCAGCGACACCACATTCGGCAGTAGCAGCCCGCTGATCGCTGGGGATAACGGGCCGAATATGCATTGACGGAGACGTTATTGCTCAATTAACACGTGCCGGACGCCAAAAGCGTCCGGCATTTTTCTCTTCCACAGACGTTTTCCTCTGGGCAAACGACTCTCGATAGAGCAAGAAAAAAAGACTTGTAAAAGTTTTCCGTTTTATTCATACTACTTGAGGCCGCTCCTATCTGCGGTTTGTATCCCACGACAAGTCTGCTCTTTTGCTCAACTGAGTATTCCCCCGTAACTGCCGCTGTATCTGGTCTCCGAATGGATTCGAAAGAGAGAAATATTAACCTATATCTGCTCGCACTAACGCCGTTTGCGGTGGTGGTGATTGTGTGGGCGATGTTGGGCATGTCACCCGCGAGAATTGACTCAGGCGTTGTGACGTTGGCGGCGTTGACGATCTTTTGCAGTTGCTATCTGCGGATACAACTGCCTCGCGTCAATATCCACCTTACGATCACCGACGGTTTGATAATCTTCTCGATGCTCAAATACGGCGGAGAGGTCGCTGTGCTGCTCGCCGCTCTGGAAATCACGGCTGCGTCGCTGAATATGCTTCGCGGCAATGTGCCGATAAAGCTCAAGACGGTGCTCGTCAATATTTGGATACAGGCAGTGAGCGTATTTGCCGCGTCATATGCGGTTTCTAAGATCTTCGGTGCGACGGAACTTATCCTTCAGCGAAATGAGATCTCCAGCTTTGTCTGGTTGATCGCGGCTTTGGCGTTGGCCCTGTTTCTGGTCAATTCGATACTCGTCGCGATCTACTCGGCTCTCAAAAAAGAAATGTCGATCTGGGCCGTTTGGTCCGATAATCTGGCAAGTGCGGTCATACTTTACCTGACCGGCGGCGTCGTTGCCGGCATCATGGTAAAAGCTCTCGAGAGGTTTGACCTGTACATGGTCGCGGCCGTCATCGCGTTTTTCGGTGTTATATATCTTACGTTCCGACGGTTTGTTGAGGACGTTAAAAAGACCGTCGAAAAGGCCAAGGAGGCCGAGAGAGTTCGTGCCGAGCAGGCTGAGGAACACGTTAACGAACTACAGCACTACGTCGCCGAGCTCGAACGCAGCGGCGAGGCGTTGAAGGAAAGTCATGAGAACTTTCGCCACGCTGCCTATCACGACGGTTTGACCGGGTTGCCGAATCGAAACTACTTTATCGACACGCTCAAAGATCTGCTCAACGCCAGCCGCGAGAATAGTGAAAGCAATTTCGCTGTCCTGTTTCTCGATCTAAAGAGCTTTAAGACGATCAATGATAGTCTTGGGCATTCACTCGGCGACCGTCTGATCAAAAATGTTGCTAAGCGACTCCAGGGAATGATCCGCGAGGACGACATGGTCGGCCGTTTTAGCGGTGATAAATTTGGCATCATCCTCGCCGATCTGCTTAGCAAAGACGAAGCGACGGCATTTGCCGACCGCCTCGCCAAGCGACTTGCCGAGCCTTACACGCTCGATGGGCGGCAAGTTTTCACGAGTGCAAAGATCGGTATTGCTTACGGCAATTCTAAGTATCCTGAGGCCGAAGATATCCTTCGCGACGCAGATATTGCAATGTACTACGCAAAGGATAACGAAGAAAATTACGTCATCTTTGACCAAAAGATGCACATTCGTGCCGTTACGCGTTTGCAGTTAGAGACCGATCTTCGATTCGCGATCGAGCGAAACGAATTTGAGCTATATTACCAGCCGATCATTTCACTTGAAACGGCATCGCTCGAAGGGTTTGAGGCATTAGTTCGGTGGAATCACCCTCAGCGAGGACTTGTACCGCCAAACGAATTTATCCCGATAAGCGAGAGCACCGGATTGATCATCCCGATGACCGTTCAGATCCTGCATTCGGCCTGCTCGCAGATTGTAAAATGGCAGAAAGCCTGCGGTAGTGAAAGGCCCTTAAGTGTCGCCGTCAACCTTTCCGGCAAACACTTCGGTCATCCGGCGCTTGTTGAACAGATCAAGACAGTAATCGCGGAGACGGGCATCGATGCCGCGAGCCTTAAACTCGAACTCACAGAGAGCGCCGTCATGGATAATGCTGAAACCGCTATCCTGATGCTTAAACAGATCAAGGAAACGGGCGTGCGTATTTCGATCGATGATTTTGGAACGGGTTATTCCAGCCTCAGCTATCTGCACCGTTTCCCGATCGATCTACTCAAGGTCGACCGCTCGTTCGTCAGTGCGATGGAAGAAAACACGGAAAATGGCGAGATCGTCCGAACGGTCATTGCCCTCGCTAAGGCATTGAATCTAAAAGTGGTCGCCGAGGGTATCGAGAGCATTCACCAGTTCCATCAGCTCAGAATTTTGGGCTGCGAATACGGCCAGGGCTATCTTTTCTCAAAACCGCTCCCCGTCGCCGACATCGAACGCCTATTAGAAGACAACACCCGTTGGCAGAACATACTACCAAGCCCGGCAATGCCAATGATCCCGCAAAACCGGGAAATATCACCGCTGAGGCTTGCTCAGTAGAAGGACCTAATCAGCAAAAACCGACGGCCGCGCATTCAATGGATGCGCGGTTTCATATTTGTGGGTTAGGTTTAGGAGCGTTGATTCGGACCAGAAGTTGCCGACGAGTTGGACGCCGATAGGCAGGCCTTCGCTGGATATGCCACAGGGAACGCTGATAGCGGGGACTCCAGCGAGATTGGCCGAGACGGTGTAGATATCACTCAGGTACATCGCTATCGGGTCGTCTGATTTTTCGCCGAGCTTGAATGCTGTAGTTGGCGAGGTCGGCGTTAGTATCGCGTCGCATTTTGTGAAGGCGGTTTCGTAGTCGCGTTTGACGAGAGCACGTACCTTTTGAGCTTTCGAATAATATGCGTCGTAGTAACCGCTCGATAGTACGTAAGTACCGAGCATGATGCGGCGTTTGACTTCTGGGCCGAAGCCTTCTTCGCGAGTCTTGAAGTACATTTCGCGGAGTGCGGTTGCTTCCTCAGCACGAAAACCATATCGCACGCCGTCGTAGCGAGCAAGATTAGACGATGCCTCGGCGGTCGCGATGATGTAGTAAACAGCGATGCCGTATTTGGCGTAGGGAAGCTCGATATCGACGGTGTTTGCGCCGAGAGCCTTAAAATTCTCGATCGATGCGAGGACGCTCTCACGGACTTCGTCATCAAGGCCTTCGCCTAGCAGGGCACGCGGAATTCCGATCGTCTTTCCTGCGATATCGTCATCAAGCGTTGCTGCGTAGTCTGGAACCGCAACGTCCGCCGATGTCGAATCTTTCTCATCACGTCCGGCGATCACGCCGAGCACATCAGCAACATCTTTCGATGTCTGCCCGAAAATACCGATATTATCGAGCGACGAAGCAAACGCAACGAGGCCGTAGCGCGAGATCCGTCCGTAAGTCGGTTTGAAGCCAACAATCCCGCACAGCGACGCTGGTTGACGAACCGAGCCGCCAGTTTCACTTCCCAAAGCCGCTCGCACAACTCCCGAAGCGACCGCAACAGCCGAACCACCCGAACTCCCGCCCGGAACGCGTGTCACATCCCAAGGATTTTTTGCCGGGCCAAAGGCGGAAGACTCATTCGACGAACCCATCGCGAATTCGTCCATGTTCGTCTTTCCAACGACGATCGCACCCGCATCATTCAAACGTCTTATCGCGGTCGCATCGTAATGTGCTTTGTAATTACCGAGGATCCGCGAGCCGCAGGACGTTTGCATGTCCTTGGTGCAGACGTTGTCTTTGACGGCAATTGCAAGGCCCTTCAACTGGCAATTATCATCCGTCGCATCGAGCTCGTTCGCTCGTGCAAGCGCGTGTTCTCGCTCAATCGAGAGGAACGAGTTGAGTTTGCCGTTTAGGTTTTCGGCATGATTCAGTTTTTTTTCGATTTCGGAAACAATAGACATAGAAAAATCAATGGTTTGAACTTCGTGAGTTGATGCCCTTACTTCGTGCGGGCTTGCGGCAACGATACTCCGTAACTCAGATCAGCGCTTCTTCGAGCCGACGCCGTCGAGCAGCCATTTGCCGCTTTCCTTTACCATATTCGCAACGACTTCTTGCTGGACAGTGCTGTAGTCGTCTCTCCAGTAAAGCTGGATCTGTAGGTCAACGTTGGTTGCTGAGTCGGTTTTACATTCGCCGATCTTGAACGTTTTCGGATGATCTTGCGTCAAAGTAAATTGATCCAAAGAACCTTCCGCCGCCGCCGCCAGAGCCGTGTAATATCTCGGAGTCAAAAAACGCTCACGCGATTTGTAGTTTTCAGCAGTAGCCCGCATGTCGTTGCCAAAATGGAACGAGTAAAATTGCTTTGCCGCGACTCGGGCCTCTGTGCATTCAACCGGTTCGAGGCTGTAGAACCGACAGCCGTTAATTAAAAATGCAAAATTCAAAATGCAAAATAGTGCGACCCATTTTTGAATTTTGAATTTTGAATTTTGCATTACGCCAACACTTTCGGCACCTGAAAATGTCCGGCGACGCAGGATGGAGCCTCTTTGAGCGCGTCTTTTTGGGCAAACGACTCTGCGGCGATGTCTTCGCGGATCGAATGTGTTGCTTTGCCCTCGGTTGTAAGGCCGCCGAGCATCGGCTCGACGTCGCCGATGTCGAGCTCATTTAGCTGCTCGACATACTTTACGATATTCGCCATCTGCGGCGTATAGAGAGCGACTTCTTCGTCGGTGATCTCTAGGTGTGCGAGTTTTGCCACTTGTCTAACGTCCATATTTCCAAGACTAAAAACTAAAAGTTAAGAGTGAAAAATCGGGACCTAGCCATCTTTGCGGTCCAGATACGCGGCGGCTGCATTAAGAAAGCTCTCGCGGAGTGATACGTCGCCGATCTCGTTTGCGGCATCGATCAGCGATGGTGAGATCGGGGCTCTCTTTTTCGCTGCTTTAACGTTTCTCTCTCTCCTGCCCTTCCAATAACCTAACACTGACGGATCGATACGAAACTCGATGAATTTGACCGTGGCTTGGCCGAGCGTT
>JANNWQ010000041.1:0-3003 GCA_031408595.1 Acidobacteriota bacterium
TACGGCGACATAAAAGTGTTGTCGCAGATGACTTTCGCCCCGTGAGCGTGCGAGATATCGGAAACGGCCTTGAGATCGGTCACGGTCATCACCGGATTGGTCGGAGTCTCGACGAAGACCATTTTGGTGTTTGGCTTAAAGGCTTTTTCGAGGTTTGAAATATCGGAGGTATCGGCAAGGTCAAATTCAATCCCGTAATCGACCAGAATTCGATTAAACAACCGAAAGGTGCCGCCGTATGTGTTATCGCCTAGGATAACGTGATCGCCTGATTTTACGAGCTTCAGCGTCGTGTCGATTGCAGCCATTCCTGACGCAAAGGCAAAGCCGAACTTCGCTCCTTCGAGGGCCGCGATGTTTTTTTCTAAAGCACTTCGCGTTGGATTCTGAGTGCGTGCGTACTCATACCCTTTATGTCGTCCGAGCCCGTCCTGAGCGTAGGTTGATGTTTGGTAGATCGGAACGCTGACCGCTCCTGTCGCCGGATCTGGTTCGTTGCCCGCGTGAATAGCCACAGTTGAAAAGCCCATAATCGTGTCTTCGCCCCTTAAACCTCATATTTTAGCTTATTTGGCGGCGCGCGGGCTAATCGAGTCTGAATTGAGGGCCTCTAGATCTGACGAGCAACGCGTTTTTGTTGGTTATAAAAAAGAAACTATAATAATCTCGAAACCAGAGCCTGGTATGGATATTAATCAACTCGAAGTCCTGGTGATCGTAGCTCGCGAGCGAAGCTTCTCCCGCGCCGCCGAGGTGCTTGAACGGACGCAGCCCGCGATCAGCCAGGCGATCCGCCGTCTCGAGACTGAGATCGGGGAGAAGCTCTTTGACCGCTCGTCGAAGGATGGGACGCCGACCTTTGCCGGAGAGGTTTTGCTCGGCCACGCCAAGCAGATGCTCAATCTGCGGCAAAATGCGGAAACAGCAATTCGCGAGATGCGCGACCTCAGACATGGTAAGGTCACTATTAGCGCGAACGAGCACACCGTTTTTTATCTCCTGCCGGTGATCGAGGAATTTCGCCGCCAGCATCCACTGATCAAGATAGAAGTTCGACGCGGAGTTGCGAGCCGGATTCCGAAACAGATCACGGCCCGCGAGGTCGAGCTTGGAGTAATCTCGTTTTCGCCAAATGACGATTCGATCAAAGCGATCGCGGTCGCGACGGACGAACTGGTTTTTGTAACTTCGCCGAAGCACGAGTTTGCCGGGCGAGACGCAGTGTCGATCAAGGATCTCGGCGGACAACCATTCGTCGCCCACAATGCTCCGTCACCATATCGCCGTCGCGTGATCGAGGCTTTTGAGAAACACAAGGTGAAGCTGGATATTGTGGTTGAATTGCCGTCGCTTGAGGCGATAAAGCTGATGGTCGAGCGTGGAGGCGGCGTTGCACTGGTGCCGCGTCTGTCGGCGGACTCAGAGATCGCTTCGGGGCGGCTCATTGCACTTAGCGTCAAAGATCTCAAGCTCGAGCGGAAACTCAACATCATTTACCGGCAAAATTCAGAGCTATCGTATGCCGC
Source organism: Acidobacteriota bacterium (assembly GCA_031408595.1). Classification (GTDB taxonomy): domain Bacteria; phylum Acidobacteriota; class Blastocatellia; order Pyrinomonadales; family Pyrinomonadaceae; genus OLB17. Next base: position 1,527 of record JANNWQ010000041.1, read on the forward strand.
AAAGGCGTTCATTCGAGTCGCTAAAGAAATAGCCGGGAAGCACTAGAAAGAGTGCTATGTATTGGCTGTCGAATAGGTTAGAATGTGACAAAGTTTCGTAAATTCCTGCGGATTTAAAGACTACTAACATGGCTGAAATAGACCTTAAAGATGCCCGTTCACCGTCTGAGCGACGGGGTTCGGATCGTAAAAAGCTGATCATTGACGTGCGTTTTGACGGCGGTGACGGAACTGGTATCGCAAACACACGCGACATCGGCTCCGGCGGCCTCTACATGACGACGACGGCAATTCTCGAATTGGGAACGCCTATTATGATGACCCTCAACCTCGGAACGCGCGAGATGAATCTGCACGGCGTGGTCGTCTATTCCGATCCCGGTCACGGCGTCGGTGTAAGATTTAGGGATCTCAGTTCGATTGATGAAGAATTTTTAGGCCGCGAACTGGAACTGAACTAAAGGGGAGATATATGTTCGATCAATTTACGTTGGGCATCGAAGAAGAATTTCAGATCGTCGATCCGGAAACGCGTGAGCTAAAGTCGCACGTTTCCGAAATATTGGAAGAAGGGAAAATGCTGCTCGGTGAGAAGATCAAGCCTGAGATGATCCAGTCAATGATCGAGGTCGGTACTGGCGTGTGCGCAAACATTCAGGAGGCACGCGAAGACCTCTCAAAGCTGCGATGCATCATCTCCGGCTTGGCGCGCAAAAAGGGAATGGCGATCGTCGCAGCGTCTACGCATCCATTTTCGAAATGGTCGGAGCAGGAAATCTATGACGGCGACCGATATAAGCTTCTCGTGGATGAGCTTCAGATGGTCGCCCGCAGCCTTCTGATCTTCGGACTGCATGTTCACGTCGGAATTCCGGATATCGAGAAACGTATTCAGGTAATGAACGCGGCGAGATATTTCTTGCCGCATATCTTGGCACTCACAACCTCTTCGCCTTTTTGGCTGGGATTCAATACCGGACTTAAATCGTATCGTTCAGAAGTATTTAAGAAGTTTCCGCGAACTGAGATCCCCGATACGTTTGAGTCGTATCAGCAATTCCAAGCCTACGTTGATCTGCTGGTCAAGATGAACTGCATCCAAAACGGTTCGAAGATATGGTGGGATGTGCGTCCGCATCACTTGTTTCCAACGCTCGAATTTCGCATCTGCGACATCCCAACCCGCGTCGATGATACGATCGCGGTCGCTGCGCTGTTTCAGGCTATCGTCGCGAAACTAATGGTCCTGAATGAGGGCAACATCGGCTTCCGCATCTACCACCGCCGCCTGATCCTAGAGAATAAATGGCGTGCGATCCGATACGGCCTCGACGGTATGATGCTCGATCTCGGCAAACAAAAAGAGGTCCCGGCAAGAGACCTCATTCGTGAATTGCTCGACTTTGTCGACGACGTTGTCGACCCCCTCGACTCACGCAAAGAGATCGAACACATTCACACGATCCTCGAACGCGGC
>JANNWQ010000042.1:0-9195 GCA_031408595.1 Acidobacteriota bacterium
CCCCGGCATCGGCAAATCGACGATCGTGATGCAGATGGCGGATAAGCTCGGACGCAACGGCAAGAAAGTGCTGTATATCTCAGGAGAAGAATCGGAACGCCAGATAAAAATGCGCGGCGAACGTCTCGGCGTCGAAGCGGAGAATCTGTTCTTGTTGCCGGAAACAAATCTGCAGAGCATTCTCGCCGAGACCGATAAGCTCAAGCCTGATTTTGTCATCGTCGATTCGATCCAAACCGTTTTTAGCTCAGCAATAGAATCGGCTCCCGGCAGCGTTTCGCAGGTGCGCGATGTGGCGGCGCAGTTTATGATGTTTGCCAAGCAAACCTCGACGCCCGTCTTCCTCACCGGCCACGTCACCAAGGAAGGCTCGATCGCCGGCCCGAAAACGCTCGAACACATCGTCGACACCGTCCTCTATTTCGAGGGCGACCGCCACCACAATCACCGCATCATCCGAGCGACCAAAAATCGTTTCGGTGCAGCAAACGAGATCGGCGTCTTTGAAATGACCAACTCCGGGCTAGTCGCGGTTGGCAATCCATCCGAGCTTTTCCTGCAAGAACGCCCTGAAAACGCCACCGGCTCCGTCGTCACCGTCTGCATGGAAGGCACGCGGCCGATGCTGGTCGAGGTGCAGGCCCTGGTGAGCAGCACTAAATTCGGCACCGCGAGGCGAATGACACAGGGCTTCGACCACAATCGAGCTTCCCTGCTGATCGCCGTTCTAGAGAAACAAGTTGGCCTGCAACTAGCAGGTGACGACGTATTCATCAACATCGCCGGTGGCATGGAGATAGACGAACCCGCTGCCGATCTCGGCATCATCGCCGCGATCGCCTCAAGCTTTCGCAACATCCAGATCCCGCCCGAAACCGCCGTCTTCGGTGAAGTCGGCCTAACCGGCGAGGTCCGCGGCGTCCTCCAAGCCCAGGCACGTGCACGCGAAGCTCAGACGCTTGGATTCAAAAAGCTGATCCTGCCAGAATCGAACAAAAAAGGGCTGGAGAAATTGTTGGGAACCCGTGTGGTCGGCGTGAAGAATCTGGAGCAGGCGATGGAGGAGTTGTTCTAAATAGTGGAAAACCCAACGTCAATACCAGACGTATGTCACGCAGCCAGCCGATGCCCGGACGGTTCTGGAATTGGATCACCAAATTCTTTTGCCGTTTGCAACCATAGATCGATCGCATCGCCAACATTATGTGCAGCTTCTGCTTGTGACTTGCCGTGAGCCATACACCCAGGCAAATCCGGAACTTCGGCTACAAAGATCATATCGTCGTTGTCCCAGTAGATCACTATCTCGTACTTTGAAACTTTTCCATTTCTCATAAATTATGCTTTTTCACAATCAATCTAACCTGTTTCACATGATACGATTTAGCCTTGCTTCCGTCTCGCTGCAAGTTGGGCTTGTCCAAAACCCCGGCCATTCGATAGCTGTGATGGCTGCCTTTTATTCTCTCTTCAAAACCCAGGCTGAGCAAAAAGTAGCGTAGGTCATCAAAAGAAATATTCGCGTCCGATTTACCGAGCAAGATTTTCTCGCGAAGCTTTTCAAGCCTACTCATTGAGAGAAGATTACCATGTTCTAGGTTGAATTTCTACGATTTTGGAGAAGCTCAGAGTGTTTGAATCAGACCACCGAATCCGCTGACATTATCTTTTCCAAGATGCTGTCGCGCTTCTCACGGATCTCAGTGATACGCGGACCGGGATCGTCGCTAATAAAGGTAGGCGGCGGCATGAATGCGTCGATCTGAAGTGGAACGCCTTCCATCTCCAGCCGATGAGCGATGATCTTCGAGATCAATTCTTGTTCAAACTCGCATAGGTCGACAAATCTCACACCGATGCCGGTGTGATCGAAACGATAAAGAGCACGGCATTGGAGTGGAAGATAGTTTCCGTTTGGCAGTTCGATCTCCATCCGAAACTCATCGCCCGTGTATATATTCTCTTCCCAACCAGTAAAGCATCCACCGATGCTGATCTGCTGCAGCCGCGTCTCCTGCCTCTCGCCAAATTTCGAGTAGATTATCGCCGGAATATCCAGCGAGAATCTGATGTGCTGTCTTTGGTTTATCGACATCGGCGAAAGCTGCGAACGGAACGTGTCAGGGTAATGCTGTATTGATTATCCTACCCTTGGGCAGGCATTACAAGCATAAACTTTTGTAAGCGCTCAACATGCAAAAACGCCGCACTTGCGAACAAGAACGGCGTTTTGAAAATTAAAGGCGGATTAGTTGTTCGCGGCCTCGCTCTTGCCGCACGTCGCAGCAAATGCATCGATCAGATCCTGAGCGATCGTCAGCGGAGGACGGCCTTCGAGATCTTTGCGTTCGAACATCTTGACGAGTTCGCCGTTCTTCAGGAATCCGATCGCAGGCGACGAAGGCATGTAGCCCGTAAAGTAGTCGCGCGCAGTATCCGTGGCATCAATATCGGCTCCGGCAAACACGGTGATGACCTTGTCAGGCTTTGCTTCCGAATTTTGAAGTGCCATTGCAATGCCCGGACGAACTCCGCCAGCGGCGCATCCGCAGACCGAGTTGACGACAACCATTACGGTACCGTCAGTGTTCTTGACCGCCGCATCGACAGCCTCAGTGGTTTTAGTTTCTTCGATCCCGAGCTGAGCCAGTTCCTGACGCATTCCGTGGATCATTATTTCTGGGTAAGGCATATATTTCTCTCAAATGGAATAGGTTCTAAACCAAAGGCCGGACATACCTGACCTTTTTTTCAAGTATTAAGCACACCGCCCGATATGTCAAGACAGTTAATAACAGCAGCGAGCGGTTTGCCCGTTTGAACGCCAGCATCTAGAATCAAGTTTTGCCTACGAACGGCATTTTGACGCTTACATGGCTATTGAGATAGAAAAGAAGTACCGCATTGATAAAAAACGACTAGTCGAGCTGACCGCAAAACTGGGCGAACTCGGGGCCACGTTTACCTACGAGAATTTCGAAGAGAATTACCTCCATCGCGGCGGTGTTCTCGACGAGCGAAATGCAGTACTTCGCCTTAGAAAGACCGAATTCAAGACGACCTTGACCTACAAGGAAAAGGTACCCACCGAGCACGATTTCAAACATCAGATCGAGCACGAGACTACGGTTGCCGACGTTGATGCCACCGAGCAGATCATTGAAAGACTGGGCTACACTCTTTCGATCGTCTATGAAAAACACCGCAAAGCGTGGCATCTCGGCAATGTCGAGGTTGTACTCGACGAACTGCCTTTCGGCTATTACATGGAGATCGAAGGTCCGATGGAGGACATTCTCACCGCCGAAAAACTGCTCGGCATCGAAGACCTCGAAACTGAGGCCCGCGGGTATCCGCGATTGACTGCGAAGTATGGCAAACTCGTCGACGGCGTCCATGAAGCTCGATTTGCCAAGCGTTCCGCCGTAAAAGCTCCATTAGGAGAATGAATCCTTCCCGACAAAGAATTGCTGTGCGTCCGCGCCGCCTTTTGTTCGATTCCCTAATTTTTTGTAGCTTCCGTCCGGCATCAATGTGTGGGCGTTGACCTGATCCTTTAAGTACGTCGTCAGAAAGGTATCCCTGACATACTCTTTGATCTCAGGATCAATTATCGGCGTCACCACCTCGACCCTACGGTCGAAACTGCGATGCATCAAATCGGCGCTTCCGAAAAATATCTCGTCGTTCTCGCCGCCGCCATTTGCAAAATAGTAAACACGGCTGTGCTCGAGAAAGCGGCCGATGACCGACCGGACGCGGATATTTTCGGACATGCCCTTCACTCCCGGCCGGAGCGTACAAATACCACGAATGATGAGATCGATCTCAACGCCTGCCTGCGATGCAGTGTACAGCTCCTTGATGAGCTGGTCATCGGTGATGCTGTTCGCCTTAAATACGATGCGGGCAGGTTTGCCAGCGGCTTTGTTTCTCGACTCGCGGCGGATGAGTTCGAGAAGACGTTCGCGTAGATTGAGCGGCGCGACGAGCAGACGTTTGTACTTGTTCTGCTGCGAGTAACCGGTGAGAAAATTGAACAGGCTGCTCGCATCCTCCGCGATCTCTTCGTCCGCAGTAAGTAAACCCAGATCAGTATAAATGCGGGAAGTAAACGGATTGTAATTGCCCGTTGCGAGATGAACATATCGAACGAGTTTGTCTTTTTCACGCCGGACAACGAGCAACACCTTTGAATGAGTCTTGAGCGTGCTAATTCCATAAACGACGTGTACGCCTTCATTCTCAAGCCGCCGTGCCCATTCGATGTTATTCTCTTCGTCAAATCTGGCCTTGAGCTCGACTAGCGCCGTCACCTGCTTGCCCAAACGACTGGCACGCACCAACGATGCGACGATCGGCGAATCTTTTCCCGTGCGGTACAGGCAAATCTTGATGGCTTGGACATTCGGGTCTTCTGCCGCCTCTGCGATGAAATCGGAGACGTTGCTGAACGAATTGAAAGGGTGATGAAGCAGCACATCCTGCTTTCGGATGACGTCAAAAATGTTCTCGCCTTTTTGCAGCGGAGCCGGAAGTACGGTCGCAAACGGCTTGTCCTTGAGTCTTGGCTTGTCGAGGCCGTAGAGTTGCATTAGGTCCGGAATATCGACAAATCCATCGACCCGCTCAACCTCTTCGTTGTCGAGTCCAACGCCCGTCATAAGCAGCTTGACCATTTTTTCGGGCATTGTCGTGCCGATCTCAAGCCGCACGGGAAAACGGTCGCGGCGGCGCTGGAGCTCGCGTTCCATAGTTCGCAGAAGGTCGCCTGCCTCGTCCTCGCGGATCTCGATATCCGCGTCGCGGGTCACCCGAAAGAGAAAAGCCTCGCTCGTCTTCATATTCGGGAAGAGGTCATGTACATTCGCCGAGATAACTTCCTCGATCAGAGCATAGCGGCCTTTCTTTTCGTCGATGGGGATGAGGCGTGGCGACGTTGGCGGTAGTTTGATACGCGTAAACCGCTTCTGACGGAAGAGATGTTTTAGGTTTGTTTGCGTCGAGGCTCGATTCGGCTCGACGAACACTCCAAGATTAAGACTCAGATTTGAGATATAGGGAAACGGATGACTGGCATCGACGGACTGCGGTGTCAGAATCGGGAAAAGATTGTTTCTAAAGTACTTATCGAGAAGCCTTTTCTCTTTTGTATTAAGCCCGACGTAGGGCTCGATCGTGATACCGCCCTCGGCAAGCGCCGGGAAGACTATTTCTTTTAGATACGAAACCTGGCGGGAGCGCATCGGCCGCAGGCGTTTGTAAATCTCGGCAAGCTGCTCCGAGGCCGTCATTCCATCAGGCGAAAGCTCGCCGATATTCTCAGCGATCTGCTCCATGATCCCCGAGACGCGGATCATGAAAAACTCGTCGAGATTTGTCGAAAAGATCGACAGGAACTTGAGCCGTTCGAGAACGGGATTGGTATCGTCAGTCGCCTCGTCGAGCACGTGACGGTTAAATTCGAGCCAACTAAGTTCCCGGTTGAAGAACTGACGGTCGTCCCCAGGCGCCAACGGCTCGTGACTCGGAGCTATTGCGGCGGTTGCCGTTGTAGTGGGTTTATGCTTTTTCACTGCCTCAAGCGTCATGGCGGGCTTGATTATATGTAAAGCACAAGCCAACACAAAGAAATTCGATGTTAAATCTTTCAGTCATAAATGTTACGAGTTTGCGATAGACACATTGCGGGGTTCATCACCGTCACCAATAATTTCGATCCGTGTCGTCGAACGATGATACTTCCGGTCACCAAGACGATCGGCCCATTCAACGATTACGACCGCATTCGCGTCCTCAAATATCTCTTCGAGACCGACGGCCATCGCCACCTGTGGTCCGGCATCGAGCCGCCAAAGATCAATGTGATAGACGTCAAAGTTCGTGGTTTCGTAACGGTTTACGAGAGTGAAACTCGGGCTCGTGACCTCGTCGACATCAAAATCGAGCCCGCTCATGATGCCCTTCGTAAGCAACGTCTTGCCCGCCCCGAGCCCGCCGTAGAGCATAATGACCTCACCACCGAGCAGTGCGCTGCCAAGCCGTTGACCTGTCTCGAAAGTGTCGTCTGGCGTTTTGCAGCTAATTTCTTCTCGCATCAAATTCAAACGGGATGGTCAGGAGGGTACAAGATAATAATTGGATAGCAAAAATCCTGCATATCCTGTCAATCCTGTTTATTTCCCCTCCAATTCTACAAATACTTCCGTCAAGCATTCCCTAACATCCGACGCTGTCATTACGCGTTTGCCATACTTTCTCTCAGCCACGTCGCCCGCCATCCCAGCAACATACACCGCCGCGACGACCGTTTCGAAGATGTCTATCTCAAATTTCACCGCCTGTGCCACGAATCCGGCGAGAATTCCCGCCAGCGTATCACCGTTCCCTGCCTTTCCGAGACCGGAGTTTCCAGTCGGATTCACAACCACGCGGCCGTCCGGCGAGCCGATGAGAACGCGTTCGCCTTTGAGGACGAGAATAACGTTGTTCGCCACCGAGAAGTCGCGAACAGCAGCGACACGATCTTTGATCGCATCTTTATCGTCCGTGCCGAGCAGCCTCATGAACTCGCCTTCGTGCGGTGTCAAGATCAAACTCCCCTCCCTACGAAGGAGGGGTGGCGGCGTTTCGCCGACGGGGTGGTTCTCCGCTCTCGCACCCGCTCGCGTTGCATCAGCCTGGGCCTTTAACAATCCATCCGGCGGATTGCAGAACCACAATGCTCCTGCATCAAGTATCACTGGAACTGTACGAGTCGAGACGATCTCGCGAACAAAGTTCTCTACACCTTGGTCCGTCGCCTTCAACCCCGGCCCAACAAGTATCGAATCGGCCTGGCATATTACATTCTCATTCGCCGCAAACGCGTCCGAGCTAACCTCGCCATCTGTTTCCCCGATCGCCCTCACGATCACCTCAGGAATGACCCGCGAAGCAACCTCAACCTTACACGAAGCCGGCACCAACAACGTCGTCAACCCCACACCCGAACGCATCGCCGAATTCCCACACATCACCGCCGCCCCGGAATAGTCCTCGGAACCGGCAATGATCAAGGCATGGCCGCGTTTGTTTTTGTAGGACGCAGACTCGAATGGAGTTCCGTATTTGAGCCAGTCCCGTAAATCTTCAGACTCCGAAACATAGAGATCAGACTCCGTTGAATTTACTAAATCTGCCGGTGTTCCTATATTTGCCACAACAAGATCACCATTGAGCGCGGCGCTCGGAGATAGGATATTTGCGGATTTCGGGGCTGTAAACGTTACCGTCATATCGGCCTGCACATTGCTTCCGATCAAGCAGGGAAAATCCGCTCTAAGCCCCGAAGGCATATCCAGAGAGAGTAGCAAATAGTCATCTTCCCGATCGCCTTTCTCCGCGAGCCAGCGACTGTGAATTACCTGCGTCAGGTTTTCGTCTACGGCCCGAGACAAACCGGTTCCGAAAATCGCATCAACGACGACTTGCGGGTCTCGATGACACCGAAATCGCTTTCGAAATTCTTGGCCGTCAGAAACTTCGTGAAGCGAGATGAATCCTTGGTCGAATTTATCGAATGGCGGATTTGAAAAGTGATTGTTCCCTTCTCTCAAAGCCAGAAGGTAGTCAAAATTCGTTCGAGAATCGCCCTTCAACTCGTCGACCTTGCCAAATAAGACGACCTGCACCACTGCCCCAGCCACAAACAATACCCTGGCCAAAGCCGCTCCATCCCCTCCATTATTCCCTTTCCCGCAAAGTATCAGCACCGACTTCCCTTTCACCGAGCCACCGAGTTTTTCGGTGATGACGCGAGCGACGGCGTGGGCGGCGTTTTCCATCAGTAAGATTGATGGAATGCCGTAACGCTCGGTCGTCAGGCGATCGACCTCTCGCATTTGTTCGGCTGTTAGGACCTTCTGCATATACTTAACTTGCCATAGGCGGGAACGAAAGGAAAGAGGTCGCCATCGGCGTTCCAAAATGCGATGAGAACATCACGAATTGTTGTGGTTTTCATGATATCGATTGGGTTACCCGCGTTTTGTCTCATCTTGTTTCACGCTGTTTCATCCTTGTTGCACGCGGCGTATTGCCGGTAACTCATTGATATCATTACAACTTACGTCGATAAAATCGCTTGTTTCAGCGAAAATGAAAAAAACTTTTTTGCATATTTTCTAATACACATTTGTTTGGCGGCCTAAAAAAAGTTGTTACATCCTTTATCGCTACTTCCATCGCCTTTCATGTCGCATTTTCAGAACAATACACATCCATTTCAGTAAAAAATGCTAGCGACGGGTAAATCGCCGTCCTTTTCGACCCTAACATGCGGAGAATGCCCGGGTAAACAACGATCCGCCGCTAATGTAGCATTCCGCCGCTAATGCCGATAATGCCGCTAAAAAAAACCGCATCGTCTCGCAAACGATGCGGTTAATAACTTATTGGAGATTGCAAAACAGAGCTATCGCCTGTTTCACAATGGCTAAAATGTTTGCCACTGTGCTCTTACACGTTTTCTTCCGTTCTATTAATACAAACAGCCATTGGCCGCGTGGTTCCAAAAAATATATCAGTCTCACGGGTCGTGGTAAAATCTTTGACGATGCGTCTAATAGAAACGCGATACTTCAATGTTCCAATTCAGTACGAACGATGTGCGGGTTCGCGACAATTTTTGCTACGTTATGACCGCAAACACGCCTTTTCTGAGAGTGTGATTGCCGGAAACGTTTGGATTACGACCACCGACGCGAACAGGAATGCATCAAACGAAACCGCCATAGACTCAGGTGGCCGAAACGATCGCGGAGACGGAGCAAGAATCCGCCACTTCAATCATCACGTCATCGGAAATACTCCTCGCGAACTTGAAACCATAGGCGGCCGTTTCATTGGCCCAGACCTACCTGTCGGATCAACGTTAATTAACAGTACCTTCCGAACAATGTATGACGTCTACACGATGAGCTTCACTGATCGACCTAATCTGCGGATGCTCGAAGAATTTGGTCAACATGTCACTAGGTGGCGACGGCCATTCGATGTATTCCGGATCATCACCAAAAACCTCAATCTTAAGTACAAGCTGAAGTCTGCAGCAATGGCCTACGCCGTATATGGCTCGCGAGCCACCGAGGGCTTGAGTCACGAATCGCGAGTTTCGCCTCTTTTCAAGAAGCCCACCGACTGGGCTTGGCAGCG
>JANNWQ010000043.1:0-56668 GCA_031408595.1 Acidobacteriota bacterium
GTCACTGTGATCGACGGCCGCAACAACTCGACTACGACCGTTGCGGCTGGCTCAACTCCACGTGCCATCGCCGTTAATCCGACGACGAATCGGATCTATGTCGCTAATGAGGGCAGCAACAACGTAACGGTGATCGACGGCACCGACAACTCGACCACGACCGTTGCGGTCGGCACTGCTCCTCAGGCATTGGCCGTCAATCCGGTGACGAACAAGATCTATGTCGCCAATTATTTAAGCAACAACGTCACGGTGATAGACGGCAGCGACAACTCGACAACGACCGTCGCGACCGGCACAGGGCCTTTTGGTGTCGCGGTCAATCCGGTGACGAATAAGGTCTATGTCGCCAATTTTGAGAGCAATAACGTCACGGTTATCGACGGCACCAACGGCTCGACAGCGACTGTCGCGGCTGGCGTAAATCCTGCTAAAGTAGCGGTTAATCCGGTGACGAATAGGATCTATGTCGCTAATGTCTTTAGCAACACCGTCACGGTGATAAACGGCAGCGACAACACGACGACGACCGTCGCGACCGGACTACAGCCCTTTTCGCTCGCGGTCAATCCGGTGACCAACAAGATCTATGTCGCCAACCTCGACAGTGCCAACGTCACGGTGATCGACGGGAGCAACAACTCGACAGCGACCGTCGCGACTGGCATAGACCCGTTTCCAGTCGCAGTCAATCCCATAACGAATAAGATCTATGCCGCTAACGGAAAAAGCGGCAACGTTACGGTTATCGACGGCAGCAACAACTCGACAACAACCGTCGCTGCTGGCACAAATCCCGTTGCCGTCGGCGTCGATCCGGTGACAAATAAGATCTATGTCGCCAATCAAGCCAGCAACAACGTCACGGTGATCAGCGGCGATTACAACAGAACGGCGACCGTCACGACTGGCCCAGAGCCCCGTGCAGTCGCGGTCAATCCGGTGACGAATAAGATATATGTCGCAAATCACCATACCTTTCCGCAGCCAAGCACGGTGACGGTGATCGATGGGGCGACCAATGCGACGACGACCGTCTCCGTCGGAATGCAACCGGTCGACATCGCCGTAAATCCGATCACGAACAAGATCTACGTGGCCAACGTTAACAGCGCCACTGTGACCGTGATCGACGGCGCGACGAATGCGACCTCTACGATTGCCGTCGGTCAATTTCCGCAGGCCCTGGCCGTCAATCCCGTGACGAACAAGATCTATGTGGTGAATAACGGACCTAGCTCGGTGACGGTGATCGACGGCACGAACAATTTCGTGGGGACGATTCCGTCCGTCGGGTCTTCGCCGGGTTACGTTGCGGTCAATCCGGTTACAAACAAGATCTATGTCACGAGCCTTTCCGCAGGATATAATTTGGTCGATGTAATTGATGGTACGAACAATTCGAAAACAACGATCAATGTTGGCACGTCGCAAAACGCCGTCGCGGTAAATGCCGCCACGAACAGGGTCTATGTCGTCAGGTCAACGGCCGGCCTGGTCACGGTGATCAATGGTGCGACGGGCGCGGTTGTAGCAGACATCACGGTCGGCACACAGCCCGCTGAGATTGCGATCAATCCGATAACGAACAAGATCTATGTGGCTAATCTGATCAGCAACAACGTTTCGATAATTGACGGCAGCAGCAATACGGCGACGACAGTGCCAGGATTAACGTCTTCCGGCCCGATCGCGGTCAATCAATCGACGAACAAGATATATGTCTCAGACAACACTGGCAACAGCTCGGCGATAACGGTGATCGACGGGACAAACAACTCAATAACGACCGCCCCGGCAGGTACGGTTCCAACCAGACTCGCCGTCAATCCGGTGACAAACAAGGTGTACGTCAATAATTACGTTAGCAACAACGTAACGGTGATCACTCCCGCACCGACGAGCGCGATTCCGCTTAATACGGCTGTCACGCCGCTTGCCGGAAACACGACGACGACGAACGTTACCGCGTTCACGCTGACGGCGACTTCGACGTATTCACCGACCGCACCGCAGCCGCGGAATATATATTTTCAGATAGACACTACAACTGGAGCGTGGACGCGAGCGACGAATACCGGAAGCACAGCGACTACGCTCACGGCGACCGCGACTACGACGCCTTTGCAGCCCGGCATTCACACGATCTATTTCTTTGCGACGGACGGTTCTGACGCGACTTCGATCAATCAAGCGCGAATGTCAGATGCGCCGGAGTCGTCACCCGTCATAGGCGGGATCAATGCGTACCTATTCCTAGTCAATGCGCCGCCGTTCTCAACGGGATCTGAGGGTGACTTAGCGACGAGACCAAATGGGGACGGCTCTCTGTTGTCAAACGATATTGTGCAGCAACGGCGGTTTGTATCCGGACTGGACACGCCTAGTGCAAATCCAAATGAGTTTCAGCGCTCCGACACGTCGCCCCGGTCCACTCTCGGTGACGGTCTGCTGACTTCCACCGATGTTGTTCAGTCTCGCAGATATGTTTCCGGGCTCGACCCGCAGACGGACGCGGGCGGGCCGACAGCTCCCGCGGCCAGGCCTTCGCTTGCGGCGTTGATCGGTGGATCGCTGTTCGGCTCGAAGTTTGGGCAGCAGAGTTCGCTGCGGCTTTCGGCTGGGAAAGGCGGCACGGTAGTCGAGCTTGAATCCGATCGTGAGGTCGCAGCGGTTAGTTTTACGGTGCGATATGATGCGGCGAAACTTGGGAAGGCGTTGGTTTCGTTGAGTGAGCTGCCGGACGGGGCGGTTTTGACGGTGAATGATCGGGCCGAGGGAGAGTTAACGATATTGATCGACTCGGCGGGTGCGCTTGGGCGGGTTGGAAAGCCGTTGAGATTGGTGGAGATCTCGTTTGCGAACGGTTCAGATGATGGCCCGGTGGAATTTGATGGTGCGGCAAGTGTTTCGGATGTGTTTGGGAATGATGTGCGGGTTTTGCTGGAGAGTCACGTTGTGGATTCGAACGGAGAGAACCACCCCGTCAGCCCGCATATAGCAAGGGCTGCCACCCCTCCTTCGTAGGCAGGGGAGCTTTGTTGCCGGGAACGCAGCCGCCCTCGGCTGCAAACGCCGGTTCCTCCAACGTGGTGGAGCATTGGTAATTGTCAACTTTGTGGTTGGTAGAGCGCGTACGGCTGGGGCGAGCGTGTTTCCCGCTTATGGCACGTCGCGGTATTTTTACTTGACTATCTCGGCGATCTGTATGATATTTGTTGCCATCATGAAGAATAATTTGGTGGTGAAAACTGTTCGGTTTTTAGCCTGTCTTCTGGTATCTCTGTTTGCGAGCCTGCACGCTTTTTCTCAAAGTCTTACTGTTTCGGATGTTCAGACGATCATTGCTCAGGCTGTTTCTAAGGCTGTGGGGATGAATCAGCGAATTACTGTGTCGGTGACGGATAAGGAAGGGAATCTGCTCGGAACCTTTGCGATGACGGGGGCCCCGGCGAATACTCTGATACGGAGCGTCGGGCGTGCGGGGCAGGGGCTGGAGAATATTTCTGTTCCATCGACAGCGGCAGCGAACTCTAAGGCAGGGACGGCGGGCATTTTCTCGACGGGCGGCAATGCGTTTACGACGCGGACGGCCGGCTTTATTATCCAGGAACATTTTCCGCCGACGATCGATAATCGTCCGGGCGGGCCTCTGTACGGCGTACAGTTTTCGACCTTGCCGTGTTCGGACATCGCTATTGCATCGCTGCCTCTGGGTCTATCCGCTGACCCGGGCGGCTTGCCGTTGTACAAGAACGGCGTTGCGGTCGGTGGTGTCGGTGTCGAAGGCAACGGTTTGTATACGGCGGATATGGACCCGTACGATGACGAACAGTCGTTCGAAGAGGCGATCGCGGTTTATGCGACGCGTGGTTTTGAATCGCCAAGCGGTATTCGCGGTGACAACATTCTGGTCGAGGGCATACGTTTGCCGTTCGCAAATACTGTGGATGCGGCGAATGCACCGGCCATAGCTTTTGGCAGCTTGCCGGGCGTGGTCACTTCGGTAGTTCGGGCGGCTCCGGCGACGGATTTTGTGGCGGGGACTTTGAATGGCATTTCGGGGCAGTATAGCTCGCGGTTTCCGACGGTTGCCGGTTCTAGTCTGACGGCGGCTGAGGTCACGCAAATTCTTGGTGCGGCGGTCGAGACTTCTAATCGAGTTCGTGCGGGAATTCGCCAGCCGATCGGTAGCAACGCTCGTGTGACCATTGCGGTGGTCGATACTAACGGCAATGTTTTGGGAATTTTCCGTCAGCTCGATGCACCGGTTTTCGGTCTAGACGTTTCGGTACAGAAGGCTCGCTCGTCAAACTTTTTTGCACGTACAGACGCAGGTGCTAAATTAACGACGGCAGGTTTTGGCTCGTACGTCACGCGTGCGGCGGCGGATGGCATTACGCTCAATGGCTCGATCGCTTTCAGCGACAGGGCCATAGGCTTCTTACATCGACCGCTGTTTCCGGACGGCATCAACGGCACGCAGGCCGGGCCCTTTAGCTCGCAGCTTGCGGATTGGAGTCCGTTCAATGTTGGGCTGCAGTTAGATCTTGTTAAGACGGCTCTGACGACGCCGCCGATGGTTTGCGATACGGCAGCTTATAAGAAACGTGCGTTGTTGCCGCCGTGTCCGTGTACGGCGGTGCCTGAGCTAAAGAATGGCGCACAGATCTTTGCTGGCGGTGTGCCGATCTATCGCGGTTCGACGCTGGTCGGTGCGGTCGGCGTTAGTGGTGACGGTATAGAGCAGGACGACATTATTGCTGCCGCCGGGGCGAACAACTTTGCTCCGCCGATAGCCATACGGTCGGATAACTTCTTTGTGCGCAGTGTGCGTTTGCCATTTCTCAAGTTTCCACCGCGCCCGTTTCTCGATTAGATAAAATGCGAATCCAAACCCTGATCCTGCTGCTGGCTCTGTCAACGGGCAGCGCTGCCGCCATCGCCCAAGCACCAGCGAGCGCCGGGACAGTGGTCGTGAAGGGAGCCCTCATCAAGGGCAAGGACAAACGACGAGCGCTCGATCGAAAACGCTTCTATCTGTTCAAGGGAGGTCTCGGTGAGAATCAGCCTCTTATCGACCGCATCAAAGCGGCCCGGATCACGTCGCGAGACTGCTATTATGTGGGCCTCAAGGCAAGTCCGTGCCTGCTCGCTTGGCTTCGAGAGGAGAATTGCGAGACCCCGTTCTGCCGCAAGGTGAAACGCGAAGACATAGCCAGCGTACCTGAGTTCCAGGCCGCCTACGACAAAGGCCTAACGCTCTATAATCGTAAAGCCGATGTCGCCGTAAGCTGGCTGCTCAATAACATACCCGCCAATCTTGTCTCGGGCTTTTATCGTCAGCAAAAGAGCCTCGTCGCGACCATACTTGGCGATCTCAAACCGGTGCAATCGACGATGACGACCAGCACCGCGGCCGAGGGAAATTTCGTCGGCGTAGCGACCGGCGACAAACCGACCAAGTATCTAGTATCGAATCTTTTACCCGTCGAGATCGACGATAAGAGCTACGTCTGGGCCTGCGAGGTCGACGTTTCGCGAAACAAGATCACATCGCTGCCGCTCAGTCTCGACCCGAAGAAGAAAGGCTGTACCTTAGTGGTCAGCGACCTGAAGTCGTGCACGGCCGAGACGTGTGTTAAGAAATGAGGAAACGCATTTCATTATTTTTT
Organism: Acidobacteriota bacterium; assembly: GCA_031408595.1. Lineage (GTDB taxonomy): Bacteria > Acidobacteriota > Blastocatellia > Pyrinomonadales > Pyrinomonadaceae > OLB17. Next base: position 5,676 of record JANNWQ010000043.1, read on the forward strand.
GTATTTGCAGCGACGTTCGGCGTGTTTGGTGTCTTCACCTACGAGTCGGATGCTCAGCGGCGGCTCGGCCCGTTCTCTCATAACACACGCGCTCACAAGGAAGGGAAATACAACGATTGCGCGTCCTGTCATAGCCTGCCGACAAAGAACTGGCAGGGCCGTTCTCTATTTCCTGACGTCGCCACTTACCCATATCACACTTCCTGTTTCGGGTGTCACACTCGAGATATTTATACCAACAGTGCAATCTTCTGCGGAACGTGTCACACCGAACCCTCGATGCGGGCCCGCGGCGGGGCAGGTGTTCTGCCATTCCCCGGTAAAGGACACGCACGGCAATTCAACACGATCTTTCCGCATGACATACATCAGGATCTGATAGCGACATCGCCGCCTCCGCGAAGTACGGCGCCAAATACGGACTACGCGGTCGCGCATTTTGTTAGGGCGTCATTCTTGCTGCGAGGAAACGAACCGGTGCGCAGCAGTTCAAATCCACAATTCTACAACTGCTCCATCTGCCATAGCACGAGTAACCAAATCCCGAAGAATTTGACCCGCAAGATCGGCGACCTCAAGCCGTTGAGCGACCTGGTTCCAGATACGTTCGAGCGGCCGATGACGGCAGCTTTTTTCAAGAGATCGCCGACCGGCCACGAGTCGTGTTTTACGTGTCACTATCAATATCAAAATCTGCCGGCCGGGAAGCAGAACTGCGCGGGTTGTCACCAACTAACTGCTCCGTATTTCGAGAAGAAAGCAACCGAGAGGTACTCGTTAAAGTTCGACCACGACCGTGCCGGGCACGGCGACAAGGACTGCATCTCGTGCCATGTCAGGATCACGCAGCAGTCGAACATTGCCCTGATGAAGGACGCGGACGTTCCAATCGCCTCGTGTTGGACGTGTCACGCGACAAACGAAAATGATCGTTTCAGGCGAATATTGTTTGCCGAGATCGAATCTCGTGAGAAACAGGCAACATTCCAGTGCACCTATTGCCACACGTCGGCGATCGGTCGATTTGAGATACCGGCTTCGCACCGGAAACCGTGATGAAAGGTTTTGGGAACAGACTATTTCTGCTAAAGGCCGCCTGTCTTCTCGCGGCTCTCGGTTTGTTTCTGGCAAGCTGTATCGAGCGAGCGCCGCGCATCCCCGTGACGATCACCGGCTCAAACACCCTACCTCCGGTGACAGCAAAAGTCTCGACGTCTAACTTTGATAAGTTCTCGCACAAGATACCCGAGCATGAAAAGTTTGAGTGTATCTCGTGCCACCAACGCGAGGGCAAACAGCGTGAGCTCGAATTTGCGGGCCATGAGTCGTGTGTGGGCTGCCATCTGAGCCAGTTCATTTCTAAGACGGTCAACGACGAAAATCGCGCTATGTGCACGATCTGTCACGCCAGCCTGGGCTCGGACGACCCGCCGATGAATGCCTTTCCCACGCGATTCAAAGAGGGCTTTAACATGAAATTCGATCATGCGGCCCATGAGCGTGGAAAAGGGCGTCCGGCGCAGGGTTGTGCCTTTTGTCATTCACCGTCGGGGCCGGGACAGACAATCCCATCGGGCATCGACACGCATAGTAATTGCTACACCTGCCACACGCCGGATACGAAGATCGGCAGCTGCGCCACATGCCACGAGATGGCTCCGTATCGGCGAACGCTGATGTCGCAGTACAGCTTCCGTGGAATTTTCACTCACGGCGATCATCGCGGGGTAAGGTGCAGCGACTGTCACAACACCATTGCCGGAGCCGGGCAGGGGCGGCAAGTCACGAATATTGAGATCCGGCAGCATCTGACGGCGCCGGGCAATAATTGCCTGCAATGCCACAATGGCAGGCGGGCATTCACAGGCAACAATCCGCTCGACGTTACGAGCTGTTCACGGTGCCATGCCGGCAGCGGTCCGTCGCGAATTACGAGTACCAGTCTGCCTGAGGGTACGACTCCGGCCGAGCCGCTTCCGACACCTTGAGGAATGTCGGAGACCGTCAAAGGCAGACCTCGCGAGGCCCGCTTTCATCTATTGTTTGAAAACGTTGACATAACGGTGCGAAAGAGGTTTTAATAAGGGCAAATCACGAGTATGAAAAATTTGGCTAAATTGATCGTTGTATCGATGTTTGCGGCACTGGCTGCTTTTGGATTTGCGTGCGGCCTTTCGGGCTCAAGCTCGGCATCACTTGCGGCTGCGTCGCCGACGCCGCCCGCGGCGGGCAATACTGCGGCGGCTAATACCGTTGCGGCTACGCCTGCGCCGCCTGCAGGTGATAAGAAGATACCTAAAAGTTTTGTACTGAGCAAAGACAGCCTCTCCGAGTACGGCGAAGCTCCTTTTGATCACGACACGCATGCTTTTGGCAAATATAATCCTGAAGGTACAGCTGTTATTGGCTGTGTCGAGTGTCATCACACGGACCAGCCAAAATCTGCTCTCAAGGCACCGCTCGTCACATCGGAACGCGATGTCGTTCTAACGATGGCCTCGTGGCAGGCCTCGACGCAGAAGGTAAGCAACTGCCGTACGTGCCATTTTCAGGACGGCAACGTACCTGAGGGCAAAGAAATGCCGACGCTCGGCGGCAAGGATCTAAACAATGAATACTCGTACCACGTAAACTGCAATACGTGTCACGATGCGGCGTTCAAGGCCCGGCCGACGCTAAAGAGCAAGAAAGGATTTGCAACTGGTAAAGACTGCCTCATTTGTCACACGAAAAATTAGCCGATGGCATTAAAGCAGTGCGACAAATGCAGCGAGTCGGTCGACGAGGCCAAGGCGTTTTGCCCCGCGTGCGGCAATGCCTTTGTCGAGGAAGAGCGGCGATCGGTCTCGACCAATTTCGAAGAGATGGACATGACCGTCCAGCTCGGCCAGACGATGTACAACCAAATGCTGTCCGACATGGGGCTAAATGTCTCAAAGGCTCCTGATGTGAAGGAAAAGGTCGTCGAGATTGCGGCCGCAGCACCGGTCGCACCCGTAGTGCCGGTTGCTTCGGTACCATCGACACCTCCGGCAACGGCAACGCCGAACAACAAGTGGATCTGGATAATCGTAGGAGCGCTAGTCGCCCTTGTCCTACTCGCTATCGTAGTGGTAATAGTCGCCGCAGGGGTAGTATTCTATCTGACGCCACGCACCTAGTTTTAGGTATTAGTCTTTCTCTGCGAACTCCGCGTCATCCTCAGCGATCTCTGCGTTACGCAAAGTTCTAGCGAGAGAGGCCGCAGAGTAGGACGCAGAGTTTACCGAATCAGAGACTTAGGTTTCTATAATTAGCCCAAACCTCAATGCCACGTGAAATCCAAAAGCACGAGCAGATAATAAAGGCATTTCAAAATGTCGATATCGTCTCGGAGCTTGTCGAGCAGCTGCCCAATGGAGAGTTCAAAAATGAGCTCGACATGGACATCATTCTGTTTGGCCGCAGCTATCGCGGCAAACAGGTCGGGCCGTACGCACGCCTTCTGGAATACTCTCCCGGTGAGATCATTGTCGAGGAAAACACTTGGGAAAGCAGCCGTTTCTACATCCTCGTCGAGGGCAAGCTTGATGCGTCGATACGATCTGCCGAGGGGCAGAAGAGGGTTGGCGAGATTCCGGCGGGCAATTCGTTTGGCGAGATGGCTCTGCTGTCCGGCACGCCTCGAACGGCGACCGTTTCTGTCGCGATGGGCGGTGACGTAGCACTTGTACTCGAATTCACGCGTCCTGCGATACGTCTCTTAAGAAAACTGCCCAAATTCGGCCGATTCCTAGACCGCAACTATCGTGCATACGGCCAGTCGCTCACTCTTAACGAACTCAAAAATCTGATGTCGGGCGATGTCGACCCTGCTGTGCTCAAGCGGCTCGACGACTCGGCTAGATTTGCCGTGTATGAAAAGGATCACGTCCTTTTCCGCGAGGGCGACCCGATCAACCGCGTACTCTACGTCAAGAATGGCTGGGTTCAGCGCGTGAGCGGAGCGGAATTTAATCCGAAGGCCGCCGACGTTCTGCTCGAATCGGACGCGTCTGTGGGCTTGGATTTTATTGGTGCAGGCACGTGTCTGGGACTCGACGCGGTCGATGGGCCGCGGGAATGGAAATACACGGCGACCGTCTGGGGACGGGCTGAGGTAGTCGAGGTTGCGGTGACGCGGCTTCGGGAAGATCGTGAGATGACCAACGCGATCGTGCCGTTTTTTGAGAAGGCAAACGGTCAGCAATCGACCCATCCATCACGTCCTTCGGACAATCGCCTGATCGGAGCCGCGACGAAAGAGATCGAGACGGGCGTGGTTGATGGTGTAAATCTGCTCGTGATGGACATGGCGAAGTGCATTCGCTGCGGCAATTGCTCGCTCGCTTGTCATAAGGTCCACGGCCAGACACGGCTTGTGCGTCGCGGCATCCATATCGAACGTCCGGTCAAACCGCTCGCCAAAACGATGCAGAGCGTGCTCGTCCCATCCGTCTGCATGCACTGTCAGGATCCTGAGTGCCTGACGGGCTGCCCGACCGGTGCGATCGCACGCTTTCCTGACGGCGAGATCGATATCGAGCCGAAGACGTGTATCGGCTGCGGCGACTGCGCGACGCAGTGCCCGTACAATGCTATTTCGATGGTTCCAAAGGGCGGCGACACAAATGTCCACGGTGCCGTGTCTAATTTTCTATCCGCATTTTCGCTCGGCGAAACAAAACTCCCAGCCGCCGTCGAGCAAACCGAAAATCTCCTCGCCGTAAAATGTAATCTCTGCAAAGACACGGGCTTGAATCCGAAAGGCGCAAAGCGAGCAGCATACTCGTGCGAAGAAAATTGCCCGACCGGAGCGCTCGTTCGTGTGAATCCCCGTGAGTATTTTGACGAAGTTCGGGAGACGATCGGGCTGATCCGCATTAGCGACACGCAGGCGATCGGCGAGAATATTCACAAGTTCGATCTGTGGGCGACTATTTGGCACGTGGTCGGATTTTCAACGGTTGTCCTTGGCAGTGTGGCGGCAGTTTGGGCGACGTTGAAGTTTTCGCAGGATATCGCTCTTAGTCCCGGCGGCTGGCTAACGATGCGTTGGATCACGGGTCTCACGGGCCTCGCATCGATCGTGTGGGTGATGCTGTATCCGATGCGGAAGCAGGTCTATCGCCGACGAGCCGGGGCTTTGCGATATTGGATGTTGTCGCATATCTATCTTGGTGTGCTGGCAGGCGTGCTGCTTCTTGTTCACGGAGGCACAAGCTCGGGCGGGTTGCTCACGACGGTGCTGATGATCTCGTTCGATCTTGTGATCGCGACCGGGTTGTTTGGCACTGTTTGCTACATTGTCGTACCGAGGTTTATGACACGCATCGAGCGTGAGCCGCTGCTGATCGAAGATCTCGAGGCCCGCCAGAAAGAGCTTCGTACGGCGCTGATCCAAACTGCAGACGAAACAACAAATCCTGAACTCAAAGAGCTTATCCAGCGAAAGGTCCGCCGCCGTTTTCTCGGCCTCGCGTATCTTTTCCGTCAATATCTCAGACGCGAAGACCTGCAGACGATGCTCGCGGCGGCGCGTAAAGAGTTTCGCTCGTCGGCGGATAAAATGACGCGAACGGACGATGCCCGTTTGATGGACGCAGTCGAGAATGCGGCCACGCTGCGGCGTGTGGACGCACTTTGCTATCTGCATTATCTGCTCAAGCTGTGGGTCGCACCGCATGTTCTATTTACGTCTCTGATGTTGGTTTTAATGGCGATACACATCGTGCAAGTTGTGTATTTTAATGTGAGATAAGATGCTCTCAAAGGACACAGGCAATTTCAGGATCAGTCTACCCGGCAGTGAGTCAGGGCCTGTCAGTGTCTACAAAGAGAACATCATGATCGGGCGTCTCGACACGTGCGACATCGTGCTCGATCACAAGAGCGTCTCGCGTATTCACGCATCGATCAATTTCCGCGACAAGAAGTATTTTCTCGTTAATCTTTCTAGTTCGAACATCCTGACGCTCAACGGCCGCTTGCTCGGGCCGCAGAAGGATGACGTTCTCGCCGGTGGCGACACGATCCAGATCGGCCCGTTTACGATCCTCGCGTCGATCGATGAGGGTAATTCTCTCTCGCTGCTTGTCCAGCAACAGATCATCGCCGAGGTCGAGCCTAAACCCGTTGCAAAGGCTCCCGTGGGAATGCCTGATGCGGGTGATGTTCTAAAAGTATTCTGGGAAAAACGCACGCGGCAGAAAGAAGACTGGGGCACGCGTTTGCGGCCGACCGAGAAGCCAAAGCCGGGCAAGGCGATGTTCAACTGGCGGCCGACGCGCGATCTAAAGCAGACGTGGCGAATCGGATTGTTTGTATGGGCTTTTCTGATCGTCGGCGCAGTCGGCGCGTTTGCCTACTTTAAGTATCCGCAGGCGTATTCGCCAAAGCCGCTGACAATGGCACATTCGAAGGTTTTCGAATCGAGCCCGATCGCTGTCGCCTCGAACGGCAATTCGTGCACGACCTGCCACACACCGAATGCACCGCTCGAAAATTCGTGCGTGACGTGTCACCAAGCGGAACAGTTTCACGCGACAAATACGCGGGCTCACGAGGAAGCGGGCATAACCTGCACCTCCTGTCACAAAGAGCATCAGGGAGCGGACTTTGATATGGCGGCGACCGCTATCGAGAGCTGTGCGACATGTCATAACGACAGCAACAAGCAGCTTTACAATGGAAAAGCGGTCGCGACAGCCCACGGCGGCACCTACGGCTATCCGGCGGTAAACGGAAAGTGGACGTGGAAAGGAGTATATCGCGAGGTCGCGGACGCGATACCAGAGATAAATAATTCTGCCACCGGTGACAAAGATGAGCAGGCCAAGCTGAGTCGGCATTTTCATACAGTGCACACAGGTCGCTTGAGGACGCCGACGGGGCTGAAAGGAGATTCGCGAGGGTTTGTCTCGTGCTCGACGTGTCACAACAGCTTTGAGCCGATCGACCGGACGACGCCGCGAGAGACTTGTGCGAGTTGTCATACGAACAAATCTGGTGAAACGACGCGCGATGCGAGATTCAAGGCAGATCAGGCCAATTGCATCTCGTGCCACACACAGCATCCGTACGGAGGCAACCGCTGGAGCGAATTCCTGACCGAGGACGCTTTGAAACGCCGCAAGGACGTGATCGCGGCAAAGATATTGAGTCTTAAAGGGCAATGAAATTGATTCACATCATCATCTGTCTCGCCCTACTCGGCGTGCTGCTTTGGATCAACCAGACGCTGGTGACCGAGCAGACGCTCGCGTACGGCGGGCTGTCGTGGATCGGTTGGGCAAGTATTTTGGCGCTCGGGCTGCTTGTTGGGTTTGTGACGGTCTTTAGAGATTCGACGCGGGCGATCGGGTTCTTTAAGAGTCGCGGCGAGAATGTACTTGCCGCCTCGACCGTTCGAACACTTACTTCGGCTGAGGTGAAAGAACTCGGCCTCGACAAATATCGCGGGCCATCGTATCCGCACCCCGTCATTTTCGCCGAACGCTGCATTGGCTGTCAGGCGTGCGTCGATGCTTGTCCGCACGATGTGCTGGCGATCGTGGATGGCACGGCGGCGGCGGTCGCACCGGACCTTTGTATGGAGGACACGGCGTGCCAGGCCGAGTGTCCGGTCAATCCAAAGGCGTGCATTGTCATCAACACGGCGAAAGAAGTGCGCTCGCTGCCGACGCCGACGCGGGATGGAGCGAGCTACGAGACAAACGTTCCCGGCTGTTACATCATCGGCGATGTCTCGGGCGTTCCGCTGATCAAGAACGCCGTCAAAGAAGGTGCAGAGGTGACCGCTCACATCGCGAACAACCTCGCGGCCTTACCCGCCGAACCAAAAGCAGAATATGACGTCGCCATAATCGGCGTCGGCCCCGGCGGAGCATCTGCTGCCGCCGAAGCACATCTCGCCGGCCTAAAATACATTGCCCTCGAACAAGGCAACACGCTCTCGACCATCGACCTGTATCCGAAGGGTAAATACATCTTCTTTAAGCCCGACACAAAGGACTGGTTCGGCGGAATCCCGGTCGCAGGCCTAGGCTTAGCAAAGGCAAAGTACGCAGCCGTCGACACAAGCGACGACGAAACGATAATCGCCGCTATCGGTGCCCCGCTCGCCGATGTCGTTCATCAGGAGGCTCCGTCGTTATCGAGCGAATTGATCGCCAAAATACCGCAAGCCCTGCGAGCGGAAAGCCAGCCGCTGCTCGAAGCGAAGATCGAAAAGGAACTTAAGAAACGGGTAGTTGGATATCTGCGTTCGAAAGGAAGCACCGACTGGGTCACCTTGTTTCAAAAACATTTCACTGTCGAACGCGACTCTTTAATTTCAAATTTCAAATCTGAAATTTCAAATCAATTGCAAGCCAAAATTCCCGGCGACCAACGCGAAAATATCCTAGCCGTATGGCTCGGCAGCCTCGCGGACAAAGGTGTCAAGGTCAATGAGAATGAGAGCTGCAAGACCGTAAACCGCGCAGGCGACGGTGACTATTTTGTTATCAACACCGAGCACGGAGCCGAGAAGACGCCGCATACTTATAAAACTCGCCGGGTGATCATCGCCATTGGTTTGCGCGGTGCTCCTAACAAGCTTCGCCTGCCAAACGAAGATCTGAAATTCCACATCGACGGCCACGAGGAGGCAAAGGTCATATACGGACTATCGAATCCGATGGAGTTTCGCGGGCGGCATCTTATTGTTGTAGGCGGCGGAAATGTGGCGGTCGAGGCTGCTGTCGATCTGGTTTGCACACGCGATGGCAACGCCATTAGCCACCGAAAGAGCGACGAAATGAACAAGGTCACGCTGCTCGTTCGCGATTATCTCGCTCCGACGGTAAAATTTGGTAATAAGCTGCAGCTCTATCAATGCGCCGACGAAGGCCTGATCGATCTGAGGTTTGGCGAGGGCATCAAAGAGATGCGTGAGAACGAGTGCGTCATCGAAAATGTCGTGACCAAACAGGAAACCGGTACGATACCAAACGACTACATCTTCGCCCTCATCGGAGGCGAACGCCCGAACCGATTTTTGGAATCGATAGGAATTGAGATCAAGTAAGTCAGAACCACCTGCGTTTACGTGGTGTTTTAATTAACGCAATACAAATGAGTAAAGAAAATCTTCTCTACGCCGTGATCGGTGTGATGGTCGGTGCCATCATCGGGTTTACATTCGCTAACAGCGTAAACAAAAACGTGATCACGCTGACGCCTGTGGCGACCGCGAACGCAAACGCCGCAGGGCCTCTCTCCGGCAATCCCGCACTTCCATCCGATCATCCGCCGCTCGGCACGAGTCCCGGAACGACACAGTCGCAAGGCGGAGGTGCAATTCCTGAGGTCACGGTTGCTATTGACAAGGCGAAGGCAGACCCGCAGAATTTCGAGGCGCAGATGACCGCCGGTGATCTTTATTACCAGATACAGCGTTTTGACGACGCCGCGAAATTTTATGAAGCTGCGAACAAACTTAAACCCACCGAGCTTGAGCCGATGGTAAAGCTAGGCAATGCTCTCTTTGATGGCGAAAAGTACATTGAAGCAGAAAAGTGGTACGTGCTTGCCCTTGAGAAAAATCCAAAAGATATTACTGTCCGCACCGATCTCGGCCTGACATTTTTCCTGCGCGAACCGCGTGACATCCCTAGAGCGATCAAAGAATATGAAAAGTCGCTGTCGATCAACCCTGACCACGAGATCACGCTCCAAAACCTCGTCGTCGGGTACAAAGAGCTTGGCGACGCAGCCAATCTCGACAAAGCAACGTCTAAACTACGAACCGTAAACCCGAACAATCCAGCTTTGAGAAACTAAGTTTAGGCCTGATCTTCTTCACACCATTTCCGCGTTACCTCGTGACGGTAATCGAACATCTTCTCGATCTTCGGGATGATAAAGATCGGAGCCGCGAGTGAGCCAAGGAACGACATCGGTGGCTCGTACTCGATCTCGTCACGGAGTATCGCCCCGTCGGCGTGCGGCTCGATTATATGCCGGTGCCGCCAGCTGTTGAACGGGCCCGAGACTTGAACATCTTCAAAATATCGTGGCGGATTATACGCCGTGTGCTCGGCGACCCAACGCGCCGGGAACAGCCCGAGTATCTTGGTTTCAATTATCGCCTGAGAACCGATCACCGATATATCGGCCTTCTGCACGATCTTCGCGTCCTCCCACGGAGGCACGAGCCTTAGAAACGCATCGGGTAGCTCGTGAAACGAAAACACGCGTTCGACCGTAGCATGGATAACCGATTCTTTTACAAAATGCATAGTGGATAATCTAACCCGTAGCTCGACCTATTTTAAGTTGATTCTCGCGGATCAACTGCATAACATCAAGGAAACCAATATTTCTATTATGAGAAACATAAAGATCATTCTTCTAATCCTGTTCGCATTCCCGCTTTTTCTACCGGCTCAGACGCTTGATGAAAAGTTAATAGAGATCGATGCCTACGCGGCTACCGTGACCGATACGTGGAAAGACAAGAGTGGTGCGGGAATGGCGATAGCTGTCGTGAAAGACGACAAGGTCGTCATGCAAAAAGGCTACGGCATTCGCGAACTCGGTAAGCCCGAGGCTCCGGATGAAAATACGCTTTTTGCTATTGCGTCTAATTCGAAAGCCTTCACGGCCGCGAGCCTAGCTATTCTTGTCGATGAAAAGAAGATCAGCTGGGACGACAAAGTCTCAAAATACCTGCCCGATTTCCAGATGTACGACCCTTTGGTGACTAGCGAGCTGACCATCCGTGACCTCGTTACGCACCGCGTCGGGCTCGATACATTTAGCGGCGATCTGCTGTGGTATGAAACGACCTATTCGGCGGACGAGATATTGAAGCGCGTGAAATTTTTGCCAAGGGTTTCGAGCTTTCGCACGCGGTATGGTTATCAGAATCTGATGTTTATCGCCGCCGGAAAAGTGGTCGAAAAGGTGTCCGGCAAAGGCTGGTGCGATTTCGTAACAGAGCGGATCTTAACGCCGCTCGGTATGACGCGGACCACGTGCAGCATCAAGAACCTGCCCGACAACGCCGCATGGCCGCATAACGAATCTGGTGGCAAACTCCGTAAACTCAACCGGGGAAATGTCGATGGAGCATACGCTGCCGCAGCGTTGAATTCGTCGGTTGCCGATCTCTCTAGATGGGTTCGCACGCAGCTCGCGGGCGGCAAATTCGAAGGGAAACAGACCTTTAGCGAAGCACAGGCCTGGGGAATGCATCAGCCGTATCTGACGCAGCCGATCTCGCTCGGAGCCTCGCGGGCAAATCCGACACGCCATTTTTCCGGCGTTGCGTCGGGCTGGTTCGTGTACGATTACCACGGCGTAAAAGTAATCAATCACAGCGGTGGGCTCGACGGAATGTTGTCCTATACGGTTCTTATTCCCGAAAAGAACGCGGGTTTCGTTATCCTGACCAACAGCGAATCGCCGACGTTCATCGTCATGATGAACAAGATCCGCGACGTTCTGGTTGATGCCCCAAAACGCGATTGGAACGCCGAGGCCGTTACACAGATCGCTGCTGGGAAGAAGAATACGGACGACGAAACAAAAAAGGTTGATGCCACCCGCATCGCGAACACCAAACATTCGCTTGCTCTCGCCGCCTATGCCGGAACGTACTCCGACAAGATGTATGGCGATGTCGCGATCGCCGAGGAAAACGGCAAGCTCGTGATGCGCTTCCTGCCGTCGCCAAATTTCGTCGCCGATCTCGAACATTGGAACTACGACACCTTTCAAATCAAATGGCGGCCATCCGTCGCGTACAATTTTCCACGCGGCTTTGTCACCTTCACGATTGACAAGAACGGCAAGACCGATCAGCTCAAGGTCGATCAGCCGAATAACGATTTTTGGTTTTATGAGCTTGAACTAAAACGCACGAAGTAGGCTGAAAATCTATTGACTTTTGTGTGGCTATGTGCCACACTGTTGCCATGTCAGTGATTGAACTTACATCTCGACTCAGCATTCGATTGCCGCAGAGTATCAAAGATCGAATTGAACAGGCGGCGACGATATCGGGCTTGTCGGTAACCGATTTTACCATCTCAAACCTTATCGAGTCGGCCGAGCAGGTCTTGGAAAGACATCAGTCCCGCAACCTATCAAAACGTGACCGCGATATTTTTCTCGCGATGATAGATGCCGATGCCGAGCCATCAGAACGACTCACAGCCGCCGCTAAAGCCCGCAAGGAACTGATCGTCGAGTGATCGATAAATTCATAGTCGAACCGCTTTCAAAACACCACGACCGCGAGATTTTTGATTGCGGCGAAGAGAGCCTGAACATTTTTCTTAAACGATTTGCCAGACAAAACGACGCCAAGGGATTTAGCAGGACCTTCGTTGCCGTAATGCCCGGTGAGCAAAAGGTTCTTGGCTACTACACGCTGTCGAGTGGATCATTCGGATTTGATCTGGTTCCCGAAAACCTTCCCCGTTATCCGGTTCCGGTGATTCATCTCGGGCGGCTTGCTATCGACCGAGCTTCACAGGGAATGCGGCTCGGTCAGGCACTTCTTTTTCACGCTCTCGAACGCTCGGCGAACATCGCCGATCAGCTAGGCATCTATGCGGTCGAGGTTTACGCTTTGAACAAGAGTGCAAAGGATTTCTACCTTAGCTTTGGCTTGACCGAGCTTGCCGACGACAAGTTTCATTTGTACATTCCGATCAAAACAATCAAAAAGGCACTCTCGACAAAATAAGGCTCATTGTGTAAGAATTCTCTTTCTATTCATCGTTTGTTTAGAAGTCACGTTAATTTAGGAGAAATTAGTTTTTGATGTCAGAAGAAGCAGTACAGACCGCACCAGAGCCAAGCGAGGAAGCAGCCGGGCATGATGAAATGCATTACCAGGCTGTCGAAAAAGAAGGCACGGTGACGGCTATCTGGGAAATGCAGGGCAACAAGCACCTGCGCACCATCGACCCGCGTTCGAATGAGGGCAAGCAGATCCTCGCTCTTTTCGAAACCGCAGGGTAACGACGGAGCACGGACGCCCTCGTCCGTTCTTCAGCGATGAAAATACACGAAGGCTCATGGATATCTGTTCGTGAATCTTCGTGTATTTTCGTGTCTTTTGTTCAGTGAAAGTGAATAGTTTTTTAAGACGGCGGCCAGAGGGTTTGGATCGGGTTTTTGGTGTCGGGTAATTCACGCCCATCGAATGCGGCGACGCGGACGATCCCCAAGCCTGCCGATGTCAGATAGATAGCTTCCGCCGACTCAAGTTCCCCGATCTCCGCCTCGACCTCTTCGCATTCAACATTCTCAAGCACATACTCCCGCGTCGTCCCGGCCAAGCAGCCGGTCGCAAGCGTTGGTGTGTAAAGCCGTCCATTCTTCAACCAAAAGATATTCGACATACACCCGCTCGTAATGTGTCTGCGTTCGTTGACGCGAACCGCCTCGTGAAACCCACGAGCCTTAGCCTCGTCGAGCGAAAGGATCTCTTCGAGATAATTGCAGGATTTTACGCTGGCGAGCGGTGAGCGGGAATTTACTGGAAACGGAGAGACTGTCAACCTGAACGGTTCACCGATTAAACGTTTTTCGCCCGCAATGATCGAGAGCCTTGGTCTTTCGTTACGCCGAGACGGCCATATTGGGCTCGTTCGTTCGTCAGAGACTGTTATCCGGGCACGGCCTTCGACAATCCCATTCTCTTGTATAGTTGCGTCAAGCGACGCCTGCACCATTCCGACCGGATACTCGCGCAAGTCGATACCCAGCTTAATCGAATCATTCATCAGCCTTCGCCAATGTTTTTCCCAAAGAGTAGGTTTGCGATCGTACACAGCAATCGTAGTAAAAACACCAGAACCGTACAGAGTCGCGTTACTAGTATTCAAGGTCGTCATTAGAATCTGGTGAAAGTGCAGTCAGGAGAGGATAGTTGGAGTTGTGATTTCGGCATCAGGTTTTGCAGTAAGCACACTGACAAGAAGCATTGCCGTAAATATCAATGAAGGAGCGATATGAAACGCCGTGATAAACACCGCCCCTTGTGGATCTGCATTCCAAGCCGTTGTCGTATATGGGTCATCCGTGAAACCGCCGACAATCAGGACAATCGAAATTATTACGTTAACCGCAAGAATCATTCCGAAAATCCAACGAGACCTCAAAGAACTTAAATCTGCTCCAAGAAAACCCATCATTGGAAAATAGATTCCACACAGTTCTGGAACGACAAACAAAAATACCCACATTAAGCTGCCGTGGCCACCACCCGTTGATAGCAACGATATGAAACCACAAATCGCTGCATATGCTATCCCAATTGCCGCACCGATAATACGCTTCTTCATTAGGCTTCCAATCGCATATCGTCACCTTCCCTCGCAGCTATCCGTCCTTTGCGGTCGTGGCAAAATTCGCTAACCAGGTCCGTAAAGATTTCGCTCTTTTCCTCAGGCGGGACGTGGCCGCAGTCTTTTAGGATTACGAAGCGGGAATTTAGGATCTCCTGGTGGAGTTTGTAGCCATTTTTGATCGGGATGACGTGGTCCTCTTCGCCCCAGATGATGAGGGTTGGTTGGTTGATGAGGTGCGCGTCTTGTTCGAGGCGGTTGGCGTCCCAGTTTCGCGATGTGGCGAGGATCGAGCGATGGCCATCGGCGGCGTAGAGTGGGCGGCGGATCGATTCGATGCGCTCCTCGGTGATCATGTGATGATTGGCCTTGGCCAGAGTGCCGTGCATTCGCATTTTTAGAAACGCTTTTGAGTCGATTAGAAACGGCGTTATCACCTCGCCGACCCCGCGCAGCGACGCGAGTCGTAAGATAGGGTGATTTTTGGGCTCATCGTTGCAGACGGCATCGACGAGGACGAGTTTCTCGACCGACTCGCCGTAGTCGAGCGTTAGATTCAACGCAACCGCACCGCCATACGAACTCCCAACAACCGTCGCACGCCCGATTCCCAACCGCTGCATAAACCGCGAAACCATCCTCGCCTGTGCCTGTATCGAATAGTCGAACCAAGACGGTTTCTCAGAATATCCAAACCCAAGCAGATCGACCGCAATTACACGAAACCCTGCCTCGGCAAGCATCGGAGCCGTTGTTTTCCAAACATAAACCGACGCCGTGTAGCCGTGGATGAGCACGATAGCCGGCTTTGTGGCGTCACCAAATTCCTGATAGTGCACCCGCGCACCATCGACGTTTACAAAGTGCGAGTTCTCCGAGTGCGGCACGCGATCGGCGACCTGATCCCATTTGACGGTGTCCGCACGCGTCAACATCTTCACCGCAACCGCCGCCCCGATGGCTCCGCCAAATGCTAATGCAAAGTTTCGTTTCTTCATGAAATTTCTTCTCAGCGACCTCGGCGTTCCCTGCGTTAAAAACTTTTCTTAACGCCGAGACCGCAGAGGACGCGGAGTTTGTTTCCGTATTCTATACCAAAACGACCCTAGGACGAACAGATTTTTCCGCGTCGTCGTACACGCCGATCGCCAGCAACGTACCGCTCTCATCGAGCATTCGCAAACGCTGGCCTTCGGTGAATTCTGTATCATGAATGCGCGTTGACAATCCACCGCGAGTCTTAGCCGCACGATCTTCGTTGAGCGATATGGATGCAAGATGCGAAACCGCCATTTCCAATGGTAAAAGCCGGGCTACCGGATCATCAGATTCCGCCAATACATCCAGCGTCACACTCTGCCTGATATCAAATCGCCCAGCCCGCATACGCCGCAGCTCTTCCAGATGAGCCCCGGTTCCGACCGCCCGTCCGATGTCCTCAGCGAGCGTGCGAATGTATGTACCGGCGGAACAAGCGACGGAGATGCGGAGTGTGGAGTGCGGAGTGAGGAGTTCTGGATCACCGACCAATTCTAATTTTGAGATATTGATCTGAATCGCCTTTCGCTCAACCTTTTCGCCCTTCCGAGCGTGTTCATAAAGCTTCTTTCCATCGATCTTCTTCGCCGAATACATCGGCGGCACCTGCTCGATCTCTCCGCGAAATGGTTGAAACACCGCTTCCCAATCCGTTTTTACAAATACATCGGCAATCTCTGCATTCTGCATTCTGCATTCTGCATTCTGCATTTGTCCGGTCCTATCCCCCGTGTCCGTCTCAAACCCAAACTGCACTAGCGCTTCGTACTCCTTCTCGTCCTTATCCATAAACTGAGCGAGGCGCGTCGCCTTTCCCACGACGACGACCATCACGCCAGTCGCAAACGGATCGAGCGTTCCGGTATGGCCAACTTTTTTGGTTTTCAGAATGCGGCGTACACGCGCGACCACGTCGTGCGACGTTATGCCCGCCGGTTTGTCGATAATGAGAATGCCGTCCACGCTCTAATCTTATTGGAAACCTCTCAAGTTTGTAATTCCCCTTTTGCTTTCCTTTGTGGCCTTTTCGAGCTTTGCGGGAAAATCATCAAGATCTCACGCAAAGCTCGCGAAGTACGCAAAGAAAGCCGCGAAGAAGAAGTTTCGGCTATAATCGCATTGAATGTGGGGACGCCGCCGACAACCGGTTGATGAGGAAAAGCGTGTCGTAAAGGACGCGGAACGTTCGCGTGAGCGGACGATGAATCGTGCAGTCAGGTTGCTCGCCGCAAAACCGCGTTCGGTGGGCGAGTTGCGTCAGCGTCTGCTCGAAAAGCTTTGGACCAATGACGAGATCGTTGATGCGGTCATCGAAAAGCTAAAGGAATACAAATACCTAGACGACGAACAATTCGCCCGCGACCTCGCCGTCTCAAAACTCCGCCAGAAACCGCAAGGCAAAAGGCGTCTGCAGCAGGCCATGTCGCAGAAAAAGCTTGATAAGGAACTGGTTGACATTGCCATCACCGAAGCCTTCGAAAAACTCCCGGAAGCCGACCTCATTGATCTCGCAATAGAAAAACGCCTCCGCCTGAAAGGCAATCCCGAGACTCGCGAAGACGCTAAGAAATTCTACGACCACCTTCTAAGACAAGGCTTCTCGTTTGATCTCATCCGCGAAAAAATGTCATCGCTCCCCCGATCCGCCACCGACTTCGATGAAAACCCGGAAGAATAAACAACGGATTAACACAGATTGACACAGATTGACACAGATAAGAACGAAGCTAATCCGTGTCCATCTGTGTTAATCCGTTGTTAGTTCTTATTTCCATCACGTATATTTTTTTGAATCCAATCCCACGCGCCTCGCGAAATCTAGGTCAAAAGGGTAGAAGACCCTTACTTTCGTAATCAAATTCAAAAAGGGGACTAAGAAAATGAAATCAATTTTTGCACTACTAGTATTGACGCTCGGCGTCACGTTTGGCGTTTCGGCTCAGATGTCGGATATGAAATCGGACGGCAACCCAATGGTTGGCGGAGCAGCGATGTACAAGACCAAGAACATCGTCGAGAACGCTGTTAATTCAAAAGATCACACGACGCTCGTTGCAGCTGTTAAGGCTGCTGGCCTAGTCGACACTCTGATGAGTGCTGGTCCTTTCACAGTGTTTGCACCGACAGACGCTGCTTTTGCCAAGCTTCCTGCAGGAACCGTCGAGACGCTCGTCAAGCCTGAGAACAAAGCGACCTTGACCAAGATCCTCACCTATCACGTAATTGCAGGTAATTTCAGTGCAAAAGACGTTGTGGGTGCTATCAAGAAGGGCAACGGTACCGCTGAATTCACGACCGTATCGGGCGGCAAGCTGAAGGCAATGCTCGATGGTAAGAATGTCGTTCTTATGGACGAGAAAGGTGGCAAGGCAACAGTAACGATCGCAGACGTTAAGCAGTCAAACGGTGTCATCCATGTCATAGACTCCGTAGTTCTGCCTAACTAGTTCTTTCTCAAGCTTCGCTTGATGGTCGAAGGCAAAATCGTCAAGGTTTCGTCTAGGGCGGCAAATCTGGAGGGGTAAGCCGCCCTTGCCGAAAGGTACAAAAGCCCGTCGATCATCAAGCGAATTCCATTTGCCCACTTCTCTCCCCATTACCGTTTCGGCAAACCATTCAAAATACAGTTTAATATTTGTAGTTCGCTTTTCCTCGGTATGGAATAGCCCGGGTCGCTGTCGGAATAAAGAGGTCAAGATCATGTACAAACGAATCGCCATATCCTCGATCGCAATCATAACCATTGCCATTACCGCTATATTTTCGGTAAGTTCGGGCGTTTCAGCTTCGCCGGACGTTCGATCTGCCGAGCCTAAACCAACGCCGTCAAAATCAAAGATCCGCAGCGTCGTGTTTATAGATGGAGAGTTTGATGGCGTTGAACTCGTAAAGACCGACGCTCAGTGGAAAAAAGAGCTGTCCGCAAAAGAATTCTACGTCATGCGTGAGGACGGTACCGAGCAGCCCTATAGCGGAGCATTGACCAACAACAAAAAAGCGGGAACTTATCACTGCGCAGCCTGCGGGCTGGTGCTGTTCAAGTCAGATTCAAAGTACAATTCTGAGACAGGTTGGCCGAGCTTCTTTCAGGTCGCATTTAAGAAGAACGTGCTCGAAATCGAAGATCGCAGCCTCAGCGAGATCCGCACCGAGGTCGAGTGTGCCCGGTGTAAGGCGCATCTCGGCCACGTCTTCGACGACGGCCCGCAGCCGACAGGTTTGCGGTATTGTATGAATTCGGTCTCGTTGAAATTCAAAGAGAGCAAGTAGAATTTAGTTCGATCAGACTCCACGGGGCCGGATGCTTGACGCTTCCGGCTCTATTTGCGTTTAACGGTGTCTATCGGCGGATAGCGACATTATCGGCGAATTGTGACATTAGCGGCAGATAGTTGTTTAAATTTGGTGAACCGCCTGCTAGGCTCTTTGGCGCGGAGTGTGCAAATGCAAAACTGCGTTAGAACTGCCGTGGGCATGATGGCTTTGTGGGACACTCAAACAATTTTTTATCACAATTCGGATCAAACTTTTCGGAAATTTGCATGAAAATAGGTCGAATTCGCACAAAAAATGAGCAAAAATAGCAGCAATTTAAGGGCTTTATCTGTAGGCATGGAGGTGTAAGTGTTATGAATACGAGACTTAGTAAATTTCCAACCATTGTTGACGCGATTTTTACGTGGGAAACGAGGGACAGTGGGACACCGGCAATGCAAAATGCCGAATCATGAATGCAAAATTGGGTACGATGGGGGAAATGTTTGGAACGGTGAAACGGACGACTTCCCGGGCAAGTCCGCGAGTGCGAGTATTTTGTGCTAAAGTTTTTCTATGACCGGAGACGAGATCAGAGCTAAATTTTTAGGCTATTTTGAAGCAAACGGGCATAAGATCGTGCATTCGTCGCCACTGCTGCCCGCCAATGACCCGACGTTGTTATTTATCAACGCTGGGATGAATCAGTTCAAGGACGTCTTTCTTGGGCTTGAGAAACGCGACTACACGCGAGCCGTTACTTCGCAAAAGTGTTTGCGTGCCGGTGGTAAGCACAATGACCTTGACGAGGTGGGCAAGACGGCCAGGCATCATACATTTTTTGAGATGCTGGGGAATTTTTCCTTTGGCGACTACTTTAAGGATGATGCGATCAAGTTTGCGTGGGACCTACTCGTAAATGAGTTCGGGCTCGATACCGAGCGGCTTTGGTTCTCGGTTTTCGAGGGTGACGACCAGGTCGGGTCGGACGACGAGGCACGCGATCTTTGGATCAAAGCCGGTGCCAAGCCGGAACGCGTACTTGGATTTGGCCGCAAAGATAATTTCTGGCAAATGGGCGACACCGGCCCGTGCGGTCCGTGCTCCGAGATCCACTATTACATGGGCGACGATCCAGGCGACCCTGAAAAGAATTCGCCTCATTGGGTCAACGGCCCCGGCGACACGACGATGGAGATCTGGAACCTCGTCTTTATGCAGTACAACCGTACGCAAAACGACGACGGCACGTTCAAGCTGACGCCGCTGCCCGCCCCATCAGTCGACACCGGCATGGGCCTCGAACGCATGACCGCCGTGATGCAGCATGTGAAGACAAATTACGACACCGACCTAATCAGGCCGATCGTTGAGTTTGCAGCGGGACTGTCGCGGTAGTCAGAACCACCTGCGGTAGCAGGTGGTTGAAGATTCGATACCACTCAAGCGAAAGCTACCGAGAGTTAAACCACCCGCTACCGCAGGTGGTTCCGACTTATGCCGATCAAACTTCTCCTCATCGAGAACCAATCACTCACGCGTCTCGGCGTTCGTTCGGTCGTCGACAGCGTAGGCGACATCGATCTATTAGGGGAGACCGACAATGCTGCGGACGGCTTTGCGATGTTCCGCGATCTCAATCCAGACGTCACCATTCTCGGCCTCCGATTCCCCGATTCCTGCTCGATCGACGATCTCGACAACTACTTTATCGAACGCCCCAAAGCAAAGGTCATTGTTCTCGCAGAACACGCCGGTGATGCGGAGATCTCAAAGGCATTAAAGAAAGGTGCGGCCGGATACATTTGCAAGGATATTTCACCCGGAGAACTGATCGAGGCTATCCGCACAGTTGCCGCTGGCCGCAAGTACATCCCCGACGACATCGCGCAGATATTGAGTGAAAATCTCGGTCAGGAAGAGCTAACGCCCGCCGAATCGAACGTCCTCAGAATGATCGTCGGCGGTATGTCGAATAAAGAGATCGCGTTCGCACTGGATGTATCGGAGAATACGGTGAAAACTCACGTATCGAATATATTTGGAAAGATAGGCGTTTCCGACCGCACATCCGCAGCGGGCGTTGCTATCAAACGCGGGTTGGTAAGAGTAGATCTATGAATGAACACTGGATAAAATATGCCGAGGCATTTACGGCAGGCGAGAGCGAGATCCTGCAGGAACTTCGCAAACATTGTTATGAGCATTACGAGGACAAGGCGATGCTCTCAGGCTTTGTACAGGGCCGCGTGCTGTCGATGTTCTCACACATGATCCGGCCAAAGGTAGTGCTGGAGATCGGAACATATCTCGGCTATTCCGCCCTGTGCTTTGCGGAAGGTTTGCCTGACGGCGGCAAGGTAATTACTTTGGACATACAGGAAGACACGAATAAAGTTGCCAGGTCCTTTGTTGAAAAGAGTGCATACGCCGATCGAATCGAGTTCCTGCTCGGCTTCGGCACCGATATCATCCCGAATCTTTCTGATACCTTCGACCTTGTTTTCATCGACGCCGACAAGCTTAACTACTCAACTTATTACGACCTCGTCTTTGATAAAGTAATCACCGGCGGCTACATCATCGCCGATAACGTCCTATGGAGCGGCAAGGTGCTGGACGACGATAAGGACGAGGAAACACAGGCATTACACGATTACAATCAAAAGATCCTCGCTGACGAGCGGGTTGAGAATGTCTTGGTTCCGATACGTGATGGGCTAATGGTTTCGAGAAAGAAGTAAAGTACGACAGAGCGTCTGGTCTGTCAATAACGGTTGATGAACAGACCAGGCGGTCTGTTCTACATCACCCGAAAGTACTAGGAAGATTCCACCGTAATTGATGGTTCGCGCGAAGCCAATTCCTTGTAATCTCAGATGGGGAGATAACGAGATGATAAAGATAAGACGATCAAAAGAACGTGGACACGCCAATCATGGCTGGCTCGATACACGATACACGTTTTCATTTAGCGATTATTACGATCCGCAATTCATGGGTTTTCGCGACCTGCGGGTCATCAATGAGGACTTCATCGAGCCTGCACAAGGCTTTCCGAAACACGGGCATCGCGATATGGAGATCATTACATATATGATCTCTGGTGAATTGTCGCATCGCGACTCAATGGGCAACGGCGAAACGATCCGGCCCAACGAAGTCCAGCGAATGACCGCCGGAACGGGCGTACTACACAGCGAATACAGTTCGCCGACGGACAAGACGCACCTGCTACAGATATGGATCTTGCCAGAAGAGGATAGCCTGACGCCGGACTACGAACAGAAGGCGTTCTCGTCCGAGGAGAAACGCGGCCAGCTCAGGCTTGTCGCCTCTCGAGGAGGCGGTGACGGCTCGGTTCACATCAATCAGGACGTTAGGGTTTACGCGTCGATACTAAAGGAGGGTGAAACCGTCAAACAAGATATCGCCGAAGGACGCCATGCGTGGATACAATTGATAAGAGGTTCGATCGACGTAAACGGGACAACGATGGACGCCGGAGACGGTGCGGCGATCAGCGAAGAAACATTGCTCACGATCAGGTCGTACGAAGCCGACACGGAGTTCTTGCTCTTCGACCTAAACTGATCATCATAAACGTCCAGCCGACAGCTCATAGCTGAGGGCTGTAGGCTGGACGATTACTTCAGGCTCGCCAGAATTTTTCCAAGAAACTCATTGATCTTGTTGTTCTCGATCCAACGCACGACGACAACAAGATCATTCTCCGGATCGCAGTAAATGATATTCGTGCCATTGCCCGTGTGGACGACGATCCCGGCGGGAGCGTTCGGGTAGAGCTTTTTATCAGTGTTGAGGTAAAAGTTCATAAAGCCGTAAGTCGGCTGAACTGTCGTCGGCGTTTTGGCCTGCCGAACGAATTCCGGTGAGAGCAATTGTTTGTTACCCCATTTTCCGCCACGTTCGGTAAGTAAACCAAAACGCGCCATATCGTACGCGTTGATGAACATCCCGCCGCCCCAATGCCCGCCGCCGCTGACCGATTGAACGATCTGGCCGTCAATGATGACGAATGAGTTTTCATAACCGTACCAACGCCAGGTGTTCGAGGCACCGATCTCGTCCATCAGATTTTCTTTGAGAACCTGCGGTAATGGCTTTCGCCAGACGTTTAAAGCTGCGAGTGCGAGAGCGTTCACGCGAACGTCGTTGTATTCGTAAACCGTTCCTGGTTCACCGCGAACGCGGCCGAGCCATTTGCTCGAATCTCGGTCAGGCCGATCGGCCCAATCAGGCTTTCCCCAAAGCGTTCCTTCCCAATCACTAGTTTGCCGCAGCAGATGTTCCCAAGTGATCTTGCGGTTGTGTTCGGTGGCAAAGAGGTCGAGGAATTTTGACTTGCCGAATTCATCGGCATCGTCGTAACGCTGTCCCGCTTTATATTGCACAACGGGAGCGTTGTAGTCGATGGCTTTGTCTTGAAGACTGCGGATCAGCTTGCGGTCGAAAGCCATTCCGACGACCGATGCAAGAAAGCTCTTTGTCACGCTGTGCGACATATCTACTCGAAGCGGTTCACCCCATTCGGCAACGATGTAGCCGCTACGAATAACGATTCCTGTCAGATTTCCGCGATCCTTCGACGGTCCGACCAGCTCACCAAAAGGAGCCTGGCCGAATGTTTGCGTAAGGCCGAGTTCCTGGCTACGGACACCTTTTGCCTCGCTCGCTATAGAAAAATCGATCGCTTCCTTTAGTTTTGCGGGATCCATCTTTGCTTGGTCGGGCGTACGGCGTTCCCAGTTAGTTGACGACGGAACGTAATTACTTTGAGCATACGCTGGCTGAATAGCGGGAATCAATAGTGCGACTAAGGGAATGATGGAGGCGATTTGAAATCTCATAATTAACTCCGGCGAGCAGAAAAGCCCCCGGTCACTACCGTTCCCGGTACTGACATCATGACCTTGCTGCTCGAATGATGTCAGCGAATACGCCAGCAGCGGTAACGTCTGCCCCGGCTCCGGCTCCTTTAATAACCAGTGGCTGCTCGGAATAGCGGTCGGTGTAAAACAATACGGCATTATCCTTACCGGACAGATTGGCGAAGTTGTGGTTCGGCCCGATGGACTGCAAACCGACGGCAGCTTTTCCGTTATCGAACGATGCAATGTACTTGAGCGTGAGCCCGTGCGACGCGGCATCATCGAGAAGCTCGCGAAAATGAGCTTCATGCTTAGCCATCTCGGCGTAAAAATCTTCGACCGATCCGGTAAGACATGACTCGGGTAAAAAGCCTGTGTTCTCGATGTCTGCCATCTCAAGCTTGTATCCAGCCTCGCGAGCGAGGATCAATATCTTGCGAGCGACGTCTGTTCCGCTCAAATCGAGTCGCGGATCGGGCTCAGTGTAGCCTTCGTCTTGAGCCTGACGAACGACCTCGGCGAACGGCCGCGTCCCGTCATAGTGATTGAAAACAAAATTGAGCGTACCGGACAACACCGCCTCGATGCGGTTGACGCGGTCGCCGCTTCGGAGCAGATCGCCAAGCGTGTGAATAACGGGTAAGCCTGCACCGACGTTCGTCTCAAAAAAGAAGTTCGTGCCGTATTCACGGGCGAGGTCTTTCAAATGCAAGTATTTTTCGTATTCCGACGAGGCCGCAACCTTGTTGCATGCAATGATCGAAACGCTCTTTGCCAGAAGTTTTGGATATGTTTCGACCACGGCGGCATTTGCGGTGACATCGATAAAGATCGAGTTTCGCAGGTTGTTCTCGATGATCGCGTCGGTAAATACGTCGATATTCATCTCGACAGCACTCGAAATTTGATCTTTGTAATTTGATAGATCGACGCCTTCCTCGTCGTACATAGCACGTTTACTATTGGCTAGGCCGACGACGCGCATGTTGAGACGCATCTCGCCGAGAACGTGGTCGTGCTGTCGTAAAAGTTGTCCGATGAGCTTGCCGCCGACAAGGCCGACACCGGCGATGTAGAGATTGATCTGCTTGCTACCGTCGGAGAAAAATTCTTCGGTAAGAGTGTTGACGGCCTTTCGCACGTCACGCGAAGAGATTATCGCCGAGATATTCCGCTCACTCGATCCCTGGGCGATCGCATGAATGTTGATGCCGTTCTGCCCGAGTGTCGTGAACATCTTGCCCGAGACGCCAGTGTGCTCTTTCATGTTGTCGCCAACTAGGGCGAGGATGGAAAATCCGCTCTCGACCTTTAGCGGATCGATTCGGCCGACGGCTATTTCGTATTCAAATTCGCGATCAACGGCGCGTTTTGCAAGCTCGGCAAATTTTTCCTCGATCGCAACGCAGATCGAGTGTTCGGACGAGCTTTGCGTGATGAGAATTACGTTGATTGATGCACGCGAAAGGGCGTCAAATAGACGTTTCGAGAAACCCGGGATGCCGACCATTCCGCTGCCCTCGAGATTGAGAACTGTGATCTTGTCGATACTGGTGATGCCGCGGATCATGTCTTTGCCCGCGGTTGATTCCGCCTCGATTAGCGTTCCTACATCATCGGGAGCAAAGGTATTTTTGATCAACACCGGAATTCCCTTCGCCATCACCGGCTGGATCGTTGGCGGATAAATAACCTTCGCCCCGAAGTGCGACAGTTCCATTGCCTCGCGATACGTGATCTTTGGTATCTGCCTGACGTTCTTAACAAATCGTGGATCTGCGGTCATCATTCCCGAGACATCCGTCCAAATTTCAAGCACATCGGCATCGACGGCCGCGGCGATTATAGCTGCCGTGTAGTCAGAGCCGCCCCGGCCGAGCGTCGTCGTGTATCCGCCTCCATCCGAGGCGATGAAGCCTGGAAAAATATGAAATTTCGCCTCAGCCGCATCGAAATACTCTTTGATCCGAGTATTGGTCTCGGCAAAATCTACGGCACCAAAACCGTGATTCGAGTCCGTACGAATAACAAGACGGCTGTCTTTCCATTCGTTCTCCATGCCCGATTCGATCATCCGTGCGGACACAATACGGGTTGAGACGATCTCACCAAAACTGAGAATTCTGTCGAGCGTCTTAGGCGACAATTCGCGCACTAGGCGAACACCTTCAAATAGGTTTTCCAGTTCCTTGATCGTCGATTCAACAAAGTCTGTGATCGCCAGCGTTTGCCCATCGTGAAATAGCTCATGGATCGCATTCAGGTGACGGTCGCTAATATTGCTAAGTATCTCGATGTAGCCGTCATCGCCTCGTTCGGCAGCTCGGCCCGCGGCAATAAGACTGTCCGTCGTTCCCTGCATCGCCGAGAGGATCACGGCGCAGCTTTCCGTTTCGCTCGATAAGCGAATGATCTCGATAACCTTCTCGATAGTCTCAGCGTTGCCCACAGACGAACCGCCAAACTTTAGAACCTTCATATTTTACTTAACAATATCTCACGAACTGCCGAGTAATCATTGCCAATCTCGATGCTGTGTTTATCTTTATGAAATAACGCCTGGACGGATTGCGGAACAGTCGGGACCTCGCCGATGATCTCGCCAACCGAGTCGAATTTCACGGGATGTGCCGTCTCAAGGAAGATACCGCGTGAATCGGCGTGTTTCTCAAGGTGATCGGCTAACGCCCAATAACCGACCGCTCCGTGCGGATCGAGCGTGTAGCCGTATTTGGCATAAACCTCACGCATGGTCGCGGCGGTCGTTTCGTCAGATATGCTGACGGACTCGAGTCTTTCTTTGAGATCGATGAACTTGTTGTCGAAGATCTCAAGGATTCGAACGAAATTGCTCGGAGCACCGACATCCATCGCGTTTGACAGCGTCGCGACCGATGGCAGTGGTTGATAGTTCTCGGTTTGGAGAAATCTTGGAACTACGTCGTTGGCATTGCATGCAGCGATGAATTTCTTGACCGGCAAACCTGAAATGTGAGCCAGGATCCCCGACGCTAAATTGCCAAAATTCCCGCTCGGGACTGAGATCACCGGCGGTTTACCCTGCCATTGCTTGAGTGCGAAGAAGTAATAGAACTGCTGCGGGAGCCAGCGGGCGACGTTGATCGAATTGGCAGAGGTGAAGTGTACTTTGTCTCTGAGATCGCGGTCGCCAAGAGCTTGTTTCGCTATTGCCTGGCAATCGTCAAACGTTCCATGTAATTCCAATGTAGTTACATTTCCGCCTAGCGTCGTAAGTTGTAATTCCTGTACTTTTGAGACCTTATCTTTCGGATACAGGATAACAACTTCAATTCCCTCGCTGCCATGAAAACCGGCTGCCACAGCTCCGCCCGTATCACCGGACGTCGCTACTATAACAATAGTCTTCTCTTCGTTGTTCTTTGAAAAATGTCGAAGGCACCGACTCATGAATCGAGCTCCGACATCTTTGAATGCCAGCGTCGGGCCATGAAAGAGTTCGAGCGTTGAGATGCGTTCATTGATCGCAACGAGCGGGAAATCAAAATTGACAGTCTCGCCGCAGATCTCAAAAAGATCTACATCGCTGATATCACCATCGACATACGGACGGATCACATCGAACGCTATCTGTTCATTTGAAAGGCCTCGTAAATTGGCAACCAAACCATCCGTTAGTCGCGGTATTTCTGACGGAAAATACAGGCCCTTATCATCTGGCTGGCCATTGAGTAGGGCCTCACGGAATGAGACATGAGGCGACTGTCGGTTTGTGCTAAAGTAGTGCATCTGATCGGAGCGTTTTCACGCCGCAAACTGTCATAAAACCTAATTAGTTATACTTTTGCGGCATCTATAATGAACCTTAATGATATACGGGTTCGATCGATTTCAAAAATATGGACAAAGTTAGCGTATTAGCTCCCGCGACCGTTGCGAATGTGGTATGCGGATTCGATTGTCTCGGCTTCGCACTCTCGGAGCCGTGCGATGAAATGACTGTTCGCAAGATCGACACGCGAGAGATACGGATCATCAATCGGGACGATTTTGGCCTGCCCACCGAGCCGGAACGCAATGTCGCCGGGGTCGCAATGCTGGCGTTTATGGATGCTGCCGGAGTGGACTTTGGTTTTGAGATCGAGATCACAAAGAATATCAAACCTGGCAGCGGCATCGGGTCGAGCTCCGCTAGTGCGTGCGGAGCCGTATCCGCAGCAAACCGATTGCTTGATGATCGTTTCTCCAAACTCGAACTCGTCGAACTCGCCATGGCAGGCGAGGCTCTCGCCTCCGGTTCGCGTCACGCTGACAATCTAGCGCCGTGCATCTACGGTGGATTCACGCTTGTGCGGTCAACCGATCCGCTCGATATCGTTGAGCTAGATTTTCCACCACTATTTGCGACGGTTGTACATCCGCAGATCGAGATCAAAACAAGCGAGGCTCGCGCGCTGTTGCCGAAGGAAGTTCCATTAAAGAGTGCGATTCGCAACTGGAGCAATCTCGGATCACTTGTTGCTGCGTTAGCACAAGGCAATTACGATCTGCTCTCTCGCTCCCTAGAAGACACTATCGTCGAGCCGGTGAGAAAATCGCTTATTCCAAAATTCGCTGAGGTAAAAGCCGCTAGTCTTGCTGCCGGTGCACTTGGTGGCGGCATTTCAGGATCCGGGCCGTCGATGTTTATGCTTAGCGAGACGGGGGAATCGGCATTGGATGTTCAGGAGGCGATGAACAGAGTGTTTTCGCAAACTGGCTTGGATTTCCACTCTCATGTTTCAGCTATAGCGAAGCAAGGCGTAAGAATTCTTTAGGTTCTTTCGATCCAGATCGAGCTGAAGGCGTTCCAATTTTGCTCGACCGTTTCGTATATCGGAATATTGTCCTGCAAAAATCCCTCGTCAAAATGTCGCAATATTGGCGTTGAAAGGCGAACCTTAAATCCTTGATTGCCCGAAAGAAGAGCCTGTAGAAGCATTGCCTCCGTCCAGAAAACCGGTTCAGACTTACCGAATATCCATACGTCCGCCGGGAAAGGAACATTATACGGAAAAGGAATATCGTGGATATGTACGGAAACGCCCTTGACCAGCTTTGGCAGTATCTCAAGCAATAAATACGGTACATCGCCATCGATCCGCACACTGTGGATGGAATCGATAAAGAACACATCCCCATCTTCTAACTGCTCGAAGAATGACGCCTCAACATCCTGAACCTCTTTTGCAATGATATCGATGCCGGGGATCGAATAGAGTTTTTCGAAGGGGTAAGGCTCGATACACGTGATCTTCAACGGAAAGCCTTCTTCCGCATTCTTTTCTGCCGCTAGGCTGCAGTAATAAGTTGAAAGTCCTGAACCCACCTCGATATACCGCTTCGGCCTTATCGATCGGATCATCAAATATAGGGTCAACGCATCGAGCGGTGTGTAGCCCAATCCGAAACCACGGTCTTGCAACTGCGCGTACGGTGGGAGCTCAAGAAACTCATCGAGATACTTTGAGAGCAGCTTCGATAGCAACTCCTTTATCTCCCCGATATCGTAATCGACCCCTGACAGATCGCTCGGCCGATTCCACCGATCGACGTTCGCCTTTAATTGGGAAATCGTTGGCAATGGCGAATAATAGTCGGCACGGCGTGAGACGTTGTAACCGATCGCACCCAAGACCTTGCTGAGGGCTCGCGGGGTCGTTGACGAATAGATATGAAACAAGACTCGCTTAAGCGGAGCGGGAAGGTATTTCCTGAGAGGCTTTCGTGGCATGGTGGATTAAGGAGATGTTACCATACGAGTAAGGATGGTGTGCCGAAGGAGAGGAAATAGCCTAACCCGACTCACTTCATGTAAAATCTCGTTGTCGAAGAGATCAATATGCTGACACGCGAACTGGAGGAAACGCTAAACACCGCGGTCAAAGAGGCAGTCAAGCACAGGCACGAGTTTGTGACGCTTGAGCATCTGCTGTTTGCGTTGCTCGATGACACTGCAGCACAGGAGATCTTGTTCAACTGCGGTGCTCATATTGATGAGTTGAATCGTGCTTTGCTCGAGTATTTCGACAATGTTCTCGAAAAGATGCCGGCCGACATCAAGACGATGCCGGAGCTGACATCTACTTTTCAATCAACAATTTCTTACGCGGTTTTGCAAGCCGAGGGCAGCGGGCAACCGGCGGTTGACGGCGGCAATATTCTTGCGGCCCTGTATCAGGCCGAGCAATCCTACGCGGTCTACTTGCTTCTCCAGCAAAACGTCACTCGGCTCGACATTCTAAATTATATCGCGCACGGTATCTCGAAGGTCGATAGCGGCGATTTCATGCCCGACTTTGACATGGATGACGAGTTCGACGGGCCGCTGGATACAGGTCGTCGCAAGCCGCTCGAGAGTTTTTGTGTAGAACTTGTCGCACGCTCCGCCGCCGGTGAGATCGACCCGATCGTTGGTCGTATGGCTGAGATCGAACGCACTATTCAAGTCCTCTGCCGTCGTAAGAAGAATAATCCTTTATACGTTGGCGAGCCCGGCGTCGGCAAGACTGCTCTCGCCGAGGGACTCGCTCTGAAGATAAGCGAGGGCGACGTACCGGAGGTTTTGCTGGGTGCAAAGCTTTTCTCGCTCGATATGGGTGCCGTTCTCGCCGGAACGCGTTACCGAGGTGATTTTGAACAGCGGTTCAAGGCGATAATCAACGAGATCAAACAGGAAGAGAATGCGATCCTGTTTATCGACGAGATTCACACGATCGTAGGTGCCGGTGCGGTTTCGGGCGGTTCGATGGACGCTTCAAACATCCTTAAACCAGCGTTGGCCGCAGGCGAATTGCGGTGTATTGGCTCGACCACTCATGCTGAGTACAAGGCGGCATTCGACCGCGACCGGGCCTTGGCGAGACGTTTTCAGCGAATCGACATCAACGAGCCGACTGTCGATGAAACCTTTCAGATACTCAAAGGTCTCAAGAAATTCTACGAGGCTCATCATGGCGTAAGATACTCGAACGAAGCCTTGAAAACTGCGTCGGAATTGGCTGGAAAGTATATCAACGATCGATTTTTGCCGGACAAGGCGATTGATGTGATCGATGAGGTCGGAGCCTCCGTGAAACTACTCCCCGTGAGCAAACGGCCGAAGAAAGTGACGGTTCAGATGGTCGAAAACACTATCGCTCGCATGGCGAAGATCCCGCCAAAGACTGTAGTAGCAGATGAAAAGGTGCGCCTTAAAACGCTTCGCGAAGATATCAAGAAGTCGATATTCGGCCAGGACGAAGCGATCGACAAGATCGTTGACGCTATCCAGATCTCGCGTGCCGGATTGGGTGCACAAACAAAGCCGGTTGGATCGTTCCTGTTTTCAGGCCCGACCGGCGTTGGTAAAACTGAGGTTTCGAAGCAACTCGCTGAAACGCTCGGGGTGGAATTCTTACGGTACGACATGAGCGAATATGCCGAGCCGCACACCGTGTCGCGGCTTATCGGAGCTCCGCCGGGATATGTCGGTTTCGACCAAGGCGGTTTGCTGACCGAGGCGATCATGCGCACGCCTCATGCCGTTCTTGTTCTCGACGAGATCGAAAAGGCTCATCCGAACCTGTTTAATCTCTTGCTGCAGGTGATGGACAATGCTACGCTGACGGACAACAACGGCAAGAAAGCGGATTTTCGCAACGTCATCCTCATTATGACGACCAACGCCGGGGCTCGGGAACTCTCATCCGGCGGCATGGGCTTTCGCAACGGCTCAGATACCAAGGGCAACGCTAAGGGAGCGATCGAGCGGACGTTCACACCTGAATTTCGCAACCGCCTCGATGCCTGGGTACCATTCAAAGCCCTCGATCTTGATGTCATCAAGCTGATCGTCGATAAGTTCATCAAAGAACTAAACGGCCAGCTCGCCGAGAAACGCGTTCTCGTTTCTCTGACCGAAGAAGCTCGCGAATGGCTTGCCCAAAACGGTTTCGATGCCCGCTATGGAGCCCGTCCGATGTCGCGGCTTATTCATGACAAGATCAAACAGCCGCTTGCTAGCGAGATACTCTTCGGCAAACTGGCCGATGGTGGTAGCGTCATCGTAAAAAGTGACGGCTTAGGACTCACGCTCGAATACTAAATTTCTGCTTTTTCCTCCCGCGGGTGGCATCGGCAACTGCTCCCCTTCTAAGAAAAAATTTTGCAAACTTCACTCAAAAGCCACTAGAATGCTGGAATGAACACCGACATCCTTATCATCGGAGCCGGATCGACGGGTTTGACGCTTGCGTGCCAGTTGATCCGGTATGGGATCGACTTCGTCATAATTGACCAGAAAGCCGCGACCCCGCAGCGAGTATTTTGAGCGTGGCGTCCATTATCTCAGGCCCGATACCATCGCCCTTAGCTCCTGTTATTGGGACTGCTATATTTGTCATTTCTGCTTGTTCCTAAAAGACGAATGAATTTGGCGTGCAAAGAGTTTGGAAACGCAGTTATAGGTGGCCAAAATCATCGGAGATATCACCATTACTGCTTTTGTTTGGTTCTATTTGGTTTCGATAAGGCCGGTCAAACGCGGGCAACGATCAGATAATCGCGCCCGAGATCAACGAGGTCGTAGTCGGTTACGCCCGCCTTTGCCAGAATTTCTTTTAACTGGGCTTTTCGGTATAGGAATAGCGGTGTTCCTTTTAACCAGAAGCGAACGCGTCGCAACGGTATTCGAAACTCGATCGCCTTTGGAAAGCTCATTATCATCAATCCGCGAGTCATTTCTCGCATTTTCGCGATGATCGGAATTGGTTCAGCGACGTAATCAAAAAAGCCGTTCGCCGTTGACGCGTCAAAGGGAAGATCGCTGTCATTGATGATCTGAGGGAATGTTCCAACCCGGAACTCGCATTGTTCCTGAACGCCAAAATCGCGGGCTAATTCATTTGCGATATCGATCATTCCTGAAGCAAAATCTACCCCCAAGACTCTTGTAGCACCATGTTTTGCATACTCAAAGCAAAACCGCCCGGAGCCGCAACCTACGTCCATGACGCTCTTACCGGCGAGAGGTTGCAGCTTTGCGACGTTGACCTCAAGACGCTGTTGAACTACCGCTCGCCAATAATTGTCGACGAAACCCGCAAAAGCACTTTTTTCTTTTCTGTAGATCGCATCAAATCGCTCAGCATCGGCGTGAAAATGATCTCTTACTTTTCTCTCAACTTCTAACACGTTTTGGTTTGGCATCAGTAACTTCCTTTTCTTGTTTATTAGGAAAATTAAAGCCGCCCCCGGAGGTACTACCCTCGACTGATTATGACCTCCGTCGCCTTAAAAAGAGCAAGTGCATTCATCCCGATTCGTAGGCCCATTTCCTCACAACCCTGACGGGTAATGATGGAAACGATCCGCTGCCCGCCCACTTCGACGGTGACCTCGGCAAAGAGGCCCTCGTAGCTGATATTGGTGACAACGCCCTTGAGTCGGTTCCTCACGCTTATCAGTTCCGGGATACGCGAGAGTGTTTCGCTCTTTTTCAAACCGGGTTCCGGCTTGTTGCCGGACACCCTTTCGACTTCGCTTGCCGGGATCCTGTGATGGCCGCCGGGAGTTTTGATCGATCTGATCTTGCCTTCGTAGATCCACTGCTTGATCGTTGGATAACTTATCCCGATCAACTCGGCAGCATCTTTCGGCTTTAGATTTTCCATATACATTATTAAGCTATTTGCCGCGGTAAAATCAACTGAAACCGCATATTCGATACGATTTTATACGATAAAAGTCATTTCGGTGAATCAATTGCCCTCTAATGATATTCTGGCACCCCATTAGTTCCCGATCGGGTCGCCCGGCGGGGTTGCGAGCGGCGCTGTCTGCTTACGCGGAGCATCGGGCCGATCGAGGAAACGGTTTATGTCGTCGATCAGATGTCGATTGAAAGCGGCAGCGTCCCTGGTTGTGGGGGGGCGTTTGAGTGTCGCCAGCAGATGTCGCAATGCTTCCGAGGCAACGGCGCGCACCTGAGATTGCGCGCGGTCGTTGGCGGCTAGGTCCATCAGCCGGGAGACCGTAACTCCTTGAACAGCTTGCTGAATGACGGCCTGATTCGCGTCAGCCGGTGCGGGAGCTTTCCACGCTGTTTTCATCAATTCGGTAACAACCTCGCGGAAGTGTGGATTTGCCTTGTTCCGCGCATTCTGATTTATCGTTCGCGCGGCACGGTTTGGTTCGAGCAATGCCGAGATCGCCATGTCCGCCGCTATCTCTGCTGCACCGACAGGATCAAACATCGGATTTGTCCGCTTCTGAAACAGCTCCGAACGCCCGGAGCCATATCCGTAAGCCGTCGGCGGAATAAGGTTCAACACATTCTCAGGAATCGCCAATTCACCCGGATCGATAGACTCAAGCACTGCTCTGAGAGCGTCACGCTGTTTGTCTGCGGGCACCAGTCCGGCGATCGGCGAAGGCTCCGGCCCCGTCGGGCCGCGCACCGCGTGAGTATAATCGACGCCGCCGATCGCTTTGGCCGCTGCGGTCAATTGGTACCGATGGTGAAGATAGAGCGGTAGAAATGCGTTCTCGAGATACGACATCGGTGAACCGACCGGGATGTTCTTCACGCCGAATTGATGGAGGCCGATCCGCCGCACCTTCATTTCATGCCGCAAGGTATCGACCGCATCGGGGCCGTTGTCCCAGAGATTTGCCGATCGATTTGCCGCACCTGCCGGTCGTGCATCTTGATCTCCGAGGAATAGCATGCCTGAACCGATTCCTTCGCTTATGATCTTGTACAGTTCGGCGTCCTCATTCGCTCCCGCCGCGAACTGTGCGTACGAGTACTTGGTCGCAAACTTATCGAATGAGCCGATGCCGACTGCGTACGCCTCGGAAAAATCGAGCTTGCCGTTTACTATCTTGACGAGCGGCGCCGGATAGTCCATCACGGAGCCGCGATTGTACGTACTTGCCGCAAAATTGTGCGTAAAGCCAAGCGTATGGCCAACCTCGTGGGCAGAAAGCTGACGAATACGAGCGTAAGACATCGCCGTCACTTCTGCGGCCGAACCATCGGCCGCTAGGTAATCGACATCGGGCATCATTCCAAAGTCACAGGACGCGAGACCCACTTTATACTGCGGCGACATTCCGGCACCGAGCAGGAAATCCTGCCGTGCACGCTGCGAGTCGAGCGTGACGTCACCTTTTAGGACCTCACCAGTTCTCGGATCGACGACGCTGTCGCCGATTGACCAGCCGCGTGTCGAGCGGTGAACCCAATTGACAACGTTGTAGCGAATGTCCATCGGATCTGCGTCGGGCGGCAGCACTCGAACTTGAAACGCGTTGCGAAAACCCGCTGCCTCATACGCCTGATTCCACCACGAAGCTCCCTCGACCAGTGCGTCCTGTATCGCCTTCGGGGCGCCGTTATCGACGTAAAATACGATTGGCTTGACGGCCTCACTCATCGCCGCGTTCGGGTCTTTCTTCTCCAGACGAAACCGCTGTATCCAACGCTTTTCGAGGTCTTCGTTAATGTCGGTTCCGTAATCGTAAAAGCTGATCGGGATAGCACCGGTTCGCGGGTCAAATTTTCTTGGGCGGTACTTATCGTCCGGTAGTTCGACAAATGAATGTCGCTCTCGCACAGTGACGTGTTTGGCGGTCGGCGTGACCTGACCGACCAGATTGTTAGTGTCGCCGCCCGCCGTAAGCGTGATCGTCGCCTCGACCTCGGTGTTTTTGGGAAAGCCTTTCGTGTTAGGCAAATACAATGCGCTTCGGCTCTCGTCAAAACCGTACGTGCCCTGCCGCATCTGATTGATGCGGTCGCCGACACCATGAGCGTCACGGATCAGGAAGCTCGTCGCATCTACCAGCACGCGTTCGCCATCACTCGCCTCGACCCTGAAACCCCAAATCGCTGACTTCGCAAAGGATTCCTCGACTGATTTTTTCTGCAGCACATTGCCCGTAGCCCGAAACTCGTAATTCGGCTGCATCAGCAAAACCTTGTTCCCCGAACGCTCAAACGTCACGACCTTCGTCGTCCCCAACTGTCCGCGATCTAGCCCCAAGGGGTTTGACCCGACGCCCGTCGGCAGGCTAACGAGATAAAGAAATTCCTGATTCCAACGCGTGATCTCGATATAGATCTTGCCGCTATCGCCGTCGATATACAGCGGCACAAAGCCCTCGATCTTTTGCAGCTTGTCCACAACGGACGCGATCGTTTTGCGCGGCGGCGTTTGAGTGAAAAATGCAGTCGTCGAAAAAACGAGGAGGAGGAATACGATCAAAACTCGATTCATAAGATACCTTTATGCGAACAGATTTCAGTTGAAACTTAACACTAATACGCACGCATCGCCAACAAAGTTGTCGTGATACACATTGCTCTATTTCTCGCCAACAACCAATTCGTCGTAGGCGAGCCTGACATTATCGGGAAGAAGGTGTGAATCACGCTCGTGCAAAATGTCGTGATTGAGATGCGTCAGGAACGCTCGTTTTGGCTTGAGGTCCTCGATGATAGCTAGGGCTTCTTCGAGACAAAGGTGCGTCGAGTGCGGCTTGATCCGCACACAATCCAAAACCAGAACGTCGAGATCGCGTAAGCCATCCATCGATTCGGCGGGAATTACTTTTAGATCAGTAGCGTACGCAAAATCGTTAAACCGGTAGGCGATCACTGGGAGTTTGCCGTGGATGACTTCGAGCGGGGTGATCTGCATGTCCTCACCGATGCAAAATGGTGCGTTTGGCTCGACGGTGTGAGGAACAAGTTTCGGAAGGCCGCCGCCGAAGTGTGTCGGCTCAAAGATATATCGGAAAATGCGTTTGAGATCGGTCCACGCGATGTCATTCGCATATACGCCCATCGCCCCGTGACGGAAATTCAGCGGCCTGATATCGTCGAGGCCAAATACATGATCGACATGACAATGCGTGATCAAAACCGCATCGAGGTGATTGATCTTCGCCCGCAAAGCCTGTTGGCGAAAGTCGATCGACGTATCGACCAACACCTTCTTATCGCGATGCTCTATTAATATCGAAACTCGCAGCCGCTTGTCTCGTGGATCGTCGGACAGGCACGTTTCACAATCGCACCCGATCGAGGGAACGCCTGTGGATGTGCCTGTGCCGAGGAACGTGAGTTTCATGCCGAAAATTTCAAAACGCAGAGATCGCAAAGAACGCGGAGTAAAGAGCTTTTCAAAACTCCGCGTTCTCCGCAGCTCTGCGTTAAAATCTTATTTCTTGCCTAGGATGTCCGCCCCGGAGAACTGCTGAGCGGCTTGGGCTTTCAGCTTTTCCTCGGTCGCGCGTACCAATTGGACATACTGCATCCGCAGATCGCCTAGTAGGCCATCGAGCAGACGAGCTTCCTGAGAATGAAGATTATTGTTAGTTTTCTCTTTGATCATCCCAAGCACGTCGAGCCAGTACTTGCCGGTGTCGAGATCGAGCATGCGTTTGCCTGTGGCCGGATTTGGCACGGCACCGAGCGCGGTCGCGGCGTTGGTGGCGAGCATCGAGAGAAAATTAACAAAGCTTGCCGGGTCTTGAGCACCCGGAATTTCCTCGCCGCCGTCAGCCGTATAGTCGCCGTCGTCTATCGCAGTATCGCTGAGGTCTTGATGCTCCGCTGATGCTTCGCCCGCTGATTCAATCGCGGCCTGAGGTTCCACGGCCTCAGGCGTCGGCTCCCCTTTTGGCGGCTCTACCTTCGCCGCTTCGAGTACCACGCCGTCTTTTAGCGAGCCGTCCGCGTTGAATTTACGCCTGTCGGCAACCTTAAAACTTACTTCTTCTTCGTTGTCGTCTCTTCCGATCATAATGTTATTTCGATTTTAGCACTTTGCCTTTTTGTAGAACAGGCTTTCCGGTCTGTTCCTAGCGACCCTTGCGACAGACCTGGCGGACTGTCGTACAATCTATCTAATATGTCACAGACCTTTGACGAACTCGTTGCTGTGATGCAACGGCTACGTGCTCCCGGAGGATGCCCGTGGGATCATGAGCAAACCTATGCTTCACTATCGCAGTACCTGCTCGAAGAGGCCTATGAGACCTTTGACGCCATACAGGAAGCGGATGCGACGGGCGATACGACAAATCTGCGTGAGGAACTCGGCGATCTGCTCTTGCAAGTCGTCTTTCATTCGACCATTGGTGCCGAACGCGGTGATTTCACTATCGACGATGTCTCGGCGGGCGTCACTCAAAAACTGATTCTTCGCCATCCGCATGTCTTTGGCGATAAGAAACTCTCCCGTGCCCAAGACGTTCTCGACAACTGGGATCAACTAAAGGCCGACGAACGTGTTGCATCGGGCAAGGTCGAGAAGCCGAGGGATTCGATCCTAGACGACGTCCCCGTTCATTTCCCCGGGCTGCTCGAAGGATTAAAGCTCACAAAAAAGGCAGCAAAGGTAGGGTTTGACTGGGAGAACAAAGAGCAGATCTTTGCAAAGATCGATGAGGAAACCGCTGAGTTGCGTTCCGCCATCGATAGCGGTGACACCGAAAACATTGCCGAGGAGATCGGCGATCTGCTATTCGCCGTCGTCAATCTCGCCCGCAACCTCGATGTCGAACCCGAAACAGCACTCAAGAAAACCAACCGAAAATTTCGCCGGCGATTCAAATTTATCGAAGAGCAATTGAAGCTCGAAGGCAAGGCACTTGAGGATTCAACCCTCGAAGAAATGGATGCGTTGTGGAATAAGGCAAAAGCCCAGAGTGCGTGATCTTTATCTTCTCTCTGCGTCCTTTGCGATCTCTGCGTTTGATTATTTTTAACGCAGAGACCGCTGAGCACGCAGAGAAATCTACTCAGCAAACATCTCTTGCAGCCTTTCGAGCGTTTTACTGCGAGCCGCCTTTCCGATATCACCGATCTTTTTGACCAGCCGGTTTTTATCTACCGTTCTAATCTGATCGAGAACAATCAATCTTTCGTTGTTCAAAAGCTCGACAGAAATTCGCGTCGGATATTTGGCGGTGGGCGATGAGATCGGGGCAATGATGACGTGGCCGACGTTGCGGTTCATCTCGTCGGGCGAGACGACGACGGCGGGCCGCGTATTCTTTGGGTCCTTTGACGGCAGTTCGTCAAGATTGACGAGATAGACCTCAAATCGCTTTACCATTGCCACTCCTTCTTCTCGAACGAAGTCTTGGTTGTTCCATCGACAAGCTCGTCGTCATCATTCTCCGCCATTCGTGTGAACGCCTCGTCCCAGCCCGCACGCGGTTGCTGAGTATTGCGAATTAGTATTCCGTCCGGATGAAGCTTGAGGTCCACCTCACCGGTGATGCCGGTTTCCTCGAGCAACAATTTTGGAATACGAATCCCTTGAGAATTACCGATTTGAATGATCTGGGATTTCATAATTACATCGTAATTACGTCTACGATGAAAAGTCAAAGTCCTACTGATAATCAATAGGCTCGTAGCCGAGCGATTGTAGATCATCACTCGCTGCCGTCGACAGACAGTTCACGTTCAAACAGATTCTACAGGTGTTATCGAGGACACGCGTAGCAAAATCTGTAGTGGAGCAATCAAGAAACTCCAACTGCTCCTCTTCGCAAACCAGATGAAGGCTGCCGCAGGAATCACACTTTAAATAGGTGAGACTAGAGCCTTGTCCACAAGAGGGGCACTCTCTTCTCAAGTACCAGACTGGCGGAACTATGCTCATTGAACACTAATCTTCTCTAAATTATTCATGTAAGGCTGCAAAATCTCAGGGATCAAGACCGAGCCATCTTCCTGTTGATAGTTTTCCAGGACCGCTATCCATGTTCTGCCAACCGCGAGGCCGCTGCCGTTAAGGGTATGGACGAATTCGGGTTTCGCTCCGCCCGCACGGCGGAATCGAGTGTTCATACGTCGCGCCTGAAAGTCGCCGCAGTTCGAACAGCTTGATATCTCGCGAAACGTCTTTTGCGAGGGCAGCCACACCTCGATGTCATAGGTTTTCTTTGCGCCAAAGCCCATGTCGCCGGTCGATAGGATCATCGTGCGATATGGCAGGTCGAGTAGCTGCAAGATACGCTCGGCATCGGCCGTGAGCTTTTCGTGCTCTTCTTCGCTGTTTTCGGGAAGGCAAAGCTTTACAAGCTCGACCTTTTCGAACTGATGCTGGCGGATCAAACCGCGTGTATCGCGTCCATAACTTCCCGCCTCACTGCGAAAACACGGGCTGTACGCGGCGTATCGCTTTGGCAATTCACTTGCGTCGAGTATTTCTTCGGCGTGGTAATTCGTGACCGGAACCTCGGCTGTTGGGATAAGAGCAAAACCGCGTTCGTCCCTAATATGAAACAGATCGTCCTCAAACTTCGGAAGCTGGTTCGTGCCGAATAACGCGGTGCGGTTTACCAGAAATGGAGGTAAAGTTTCGCTGTAGCCGTTTTCGGTCGTCTGAACATCGAGCATGAAATTGACCAACGCACGTTCGAGCCGCGCTCCCGCACCATTCAAAATGGCAAAGCGCGAACCCGCTATCTTGGTCGCGCGTTCGAGATCGAGGATGCCGAGATCGGTGCCGAGATCGACGTGATCTTTGGGTTCAAAATCAAACTCACGCAGCTCGCCCCAGCGTCGGATCTCTTTGTTGTCCGCTTCGTCTTTGCCGATGGGGACGTCCTCCGCAGGCAGATTTGGCAATCCGGAAAGCAGTTCTCGCATAGCGGCGTCAGCGGCGTCACGCTGATGTTCGAGTTCCGTCTGCTTGTCCTTGAGCCCCGCGACCTCTGCCTTTTTTGCCTCTGCCTCGTCGCGGTTGCCCGCCTGCATCATTGCGCCGATCTCTTTGCTCGCAGCGTTTCGCTGCTGATTGATAGCATCCGCCTCGCCGTTTACGCGGCGGCGCGTGGCGTCGAGTTCGATGAACGTGTCGAGTGCATCAGTGGGGAAATTGCGGTTCGCAAACGCCGTCCGTACCACATCGAGGTTTTCTCTTATAAAAATATTATCTAACATTCAATCAGTCGCGTATCCACAATGTGATTACGCTATACCGCGAACATATAGTTTGTCTCTAAGCGGTTCTTATCCTAAAATCTAAAGTTCGCCCGTGCGCGAAGGATTTTTACGAATGTAGCAAACATAAGTATGGCAAACAAGATTCGCAAGG
Source organism: Acidobacteriota bacterium (assembly GCA_031408595.1). Lineage (GTDB taxonomy): Bacteria > Acidobacteriota > Blastocatellia > Pyrinomonadales > Pyrinomonadaceae > OLB17. The sequence goes on from JANNWQ010000043.1 coordinate 46,350, forward strand.
CCGTTTTCCCCGCTGCGGGGCTTGGAACGAGGTTTCTGCCGGCGACAAAGGCTTCGCCGAAGGAGATGCTGCCGCTTGTCGATAAACCGCTGATCCAGTACGCGGTCGAGGAAGCCGTGGCCAGTGGCATCGAATCTATCCTTATAATTACAGGCCGCGATAAGAGCGCGATCGAGAATCATTTTGACATCTCATTTGAGATGGAGCAGATGCTCAAATCGCGTGGCAAACATGAGCTTTTTGAGTTGGTCCACGCGGTTTCGGAGATCGCTCAAGTATCATACACTCGTCAGAAAGAAGCCCTCGGCCTCGGCCACGCCATTTATCAAGCCAAGGATTTTGTTGGGAATGATCCCTTCGCGGCTTTGCTGGCCGATGACATAATGGACAGCGAAACACCGGCGCTCAAACAGATGGTCGAGGTTTACGAGAAGTATGACGCACCTGTGATCGCAACGATGCAGGTCGAGGGCGAGGCGATCTCGCGTTTTGGCGTGATCGATGCCGAAGAGGTCGAGCCGAACGTCTATCGCATCAAGGACATGGTCGAAAAGCCAGCCTACGCCGATGCCCCGTCGGATCTCGCTATCATCGGCCGCTACATCTTTACGCCCGATATCTTCGCCGCGATCGAACAAACCACACCCGGTTCCGGCGGCGAAATTCAAATAACCGATGCCATGCGCATCCTGCTGAAAACTCGTCCATTCTACGCTGTCAAACTTGAGGGCCGCCGGCATGATGCGGGTGATAAACTGGGCTTTCTCATCGCGACCGTCGAGCTTGCGTTAAAGCGGGAAGATTTGGGCGGTGAGTTTCGTGAATACTTGAGATCGCTAGATCTGAACGTCTAAGGCCGGTGCAGAAGCCGTACGAAGTAAGGGCATCGCGTGCGCCGGAAAATGCCCTTACTCCGTGCGGGCTTCTGCAACGGGCCGCGTCCCAATTGCTATCTGCAATATTATCAACATCATAACCGCCGCCAGTAAGACGTACATTCCTGAGTGTAGGCTTCCGGTCTTGTCGGAGATGTAGCCGATCAGCCATGTCGAGAGGGCAGAGCCCAACGTCCCACAAATAAACAATGGTGTCGCTCGGCGGCTGGCCTTGGGGCCGAAGGTTTTGGAGAATCTGGCGACGTTGGTAGGGAAGATCCATGACGTCCCAAAACCGGCGATGGTTGCGCCGAGGCTGAGGGCGAGGACGGTCGGGGCAGATAGGATCACGGCCATTCCGATGAGGATTATCAGCAGGCCGAGGATGAGCATTTTGCTCTCGTTGAGAAAGCGATAAAGGACCGGAGCAAATCCACGTCCCAGAACGAAGAATAAAAAATAGAGCAGCGTCGGTGAGATCCAACTCGCCAGGGGGTCGCCCGGAACACGCCCGGTATATGTCGTCAGCCAACCGCCGATGCCGCTTTCAAATCCGACGTGGATGAAGTTAAACGCCGCGATCATCCATGCTATCGGCGTCTTCCAGATCGGTGTCGTGTCCTCGTGGTCGGCCGATGGGTCGTTCGTCGTTTCACGGCGTCCGCCGCCGAGTAGGAAAAGAGCACCCGCTCCGATCGCGATCGGAATGGCGAGCAGCCATGTCGTCATTCCAAGATGGTCGGCCGTCCCAAAAAGGTCGACGAACGGTTTGCACACGATCGCTCCGAGTCCCCAGCAAAAATTCAGGACGCTTAGGGCCGAACCCGCACGGTCGGGATTCATTTCGAGGATCAACATGTTGATCGCCGGCAGCGTCAACCCGATGCCCATTCCGTTGATCGCAAACCCGAGCAGACACACGGCGAAGATGTCCACGTTCATCAACAGGATGCCGCCCGCCATTAGAAGCGAGCCCGCAATGGTCGCGGCAAAGTACATGTTCCGCTTGCCCGCGATGCTCGTCAGTAACGTACCCAAAAGCGATCCTGCAAATTGCGCCGGGAAAAAGTAGCTCACCTGTAGGTCGCTCAGACTAAAATGCTTCGCGACCACCGGTAATACCTGCCCGATGAGTACGGTCGTGATCCCGGACAGAAAAAAGATCACGTGAAGTACGATCTTGCGGCTCAAAGAGTGCGGCATAAACAGCAATTGTCGCAAGTTGTGTCGGAAGATAAAAGCTTGCCGACGTAGCTCACACTTCGCAGGGATTCTTCAACGCAAAGGAGCAAAGGAGCAAAGACGCAAAGGAAGGCAAATATTCGCGAAAACCGCCGCTATTCGATAGAATCTAAAGAAATTAGCCGAATCGGGTACGCGCGCGTTCGATTCAGGGAATTACAATGCCACTTGCCACTATTGAGGAGGCCGTCGCGGATATTCGCGATGGCAAAATGATCATTATTGTCGATGATGAGGACCGCGAGAATGAGGGCGATCTCGTCTGTGCGGCTGAGAAGGTCACACCTGAGATCATCAATTTTATGGCCGTCCACGGCCGCGGTCTGATCTGCCTGCCGATGACCGAGGAGCGGTGTGACGAGCTACACCTTTTCCCGCAAACTACTCAAAATACATCGAGTATGGGCACGGCCTTCACGACATCGATCGAGGCTCGTGAGGGCGTGACGACCGGAATTTCGGCTGCGGACCGTGCGAAAACGATCTTGACGGCGGTCGATCCTGCGTCGAAACCGTCGGATCTTGCTCGGCCCGGACATGTATTTCCATTAAGAGCAAAACGCGGTGGCGTGCTCGTTCGCGTCGGCCAGACCGAGGCGAGCGTCGATATCGCTCGGTCTGCCGGATTACATCCAGCCGCGGTTATTTGCGAGATAATGAACGATGACGGCACGATGGCACGGATGCCCGAGCTTGAGATCTTCGCTGAGAAACACTCGATGAAGATCATCTCGGTAGCCGACCTCGTGCGATATCGCGTGCAAAAGGAAACGTTGGTCCGACGCATTGTCGAGACCGAGATGCCGACCGATCACGGGCTGTTTAGAGCGGTGCTGTACGAGAATATCATCAATGGAGAGACGCATTTAGCACTTGTTGCCGGTGACCTTTCGGATACAACGGAACCGGTGCTTGTTCGCGTCCAAACGGAGAATGTGACGTTCGCGATGTTTGGTTCGCGTCTCGGTGAGGCAGCCGAAGCAATGCAGTCCTCTCTCCGAAAGATCGCGGCCACCGGGCGCGGCGTGATTCTCTACCTGCGGCAGCGTGAGAATAATCTCGATCTCGTCAATCAACTCAAGACCTACGCGCTGATGCACGAGAAAGGTGTCGATTTCCAGACGGCACGGCAGGAAACGGGCTATGGACAGGTTCACGATCACGGTATCGGGGCACAGATATTAAAGGATCTCGGCGTGAAAAAGATCGCGCTTCTGACAAATCATCCGCCAAAAGTGTCAGCACTCGAGGCGTTTGATCTTGAGATCGTGGAGACGGTCGGTTTGTAGAAAATGGCTGAAGAGCAGATCAATAATCCGGATATCGAAGATGGCGAAGGAAATTTTGACCTTGAACCGTCGAGGCGATTGCTTACGCGAAGTAAGACTCTGAATGCCCTGATTATCATTGGCTTTGTTGGTTTTTTGTTCACCGTCATCACTTTTGTCGCCTATCGTTACGGAGTATTTGATGTTTATATTCGTCAACAATTTGTAGCGAAAATGTCGGAGATGGGCATCTCCTTCAAAGCAGAAGAATTTCGGGTAATTGTCGACCCGTTCGACCCGCTCAAGCTGGTGCTTAAGAACGCGGAATTCACCAACAAAGTGACGGGTGATCCGCTCTTCAATATTGCTAGTGTTGAGCTGGAGCTTGGCGCACAAAATCTTCTGGGCTGGCAGAAGAGAGGCGAGATCGACATCGCTAAGACGAAGATCGATGGTGCTGAGGTATTGGTCAAGTTCGATAAGAACGGACGATCAAATTTCGCTGACCTGAAGCTTATTGAGGACGAAAAAGGCTCGGCCGTCAATTTCAAATATGATTCGGGCACCTTTGAGGTTACGAACAGCGTGGTGCATATTGGCGCTCTCACACGCAGTATCTCTGCAAATGCCAACAATGTGGAGCTTTCTATTAAGCCTGTAAATGAGGCCGTGGGAAGATACGGTTTTGAATTAACATCGTCGAAATCAGATTTTGCCTACGAAGGCAGACGGGTGGATGATATCTCGCTCACAGCGATCGGTCTTGCCGACGACAAGGGAGCGGAGTTCACCACTCTTGACCTCAAGACTCCGGTCGGATTTGCGAGCCTCAAGGGGAACATCCTCGACTGGGCGTCTCCAAAATACGACTTTGAGATCACTTCGTCGCTCAATTTAGCGCAGGCGGGTGACGTCATTTCGCGGGGCAGTGCGTTGACTGGCGAGGCAGCTTTTAACGGGCGACTAACCGGAGAAGGCGAAACGTATAAGATCGACGGAACCGTCGGCTCCGGGTCTCTTCGTGCCGGTGGCATCTACTTGAAGGGAACCAACATCACGGGAACTGTCGCGGGCACGAATACGAATTACGAAGCCAACGGCACCGCGATCGCCGAAATGCTGACATTCGAAGATTTTCGCGTCGATCTGCTCAAGGCGATCGGGAACATCCGCGGCACGGGAACCGACTTCCGTTGGTGGGGCGAACTGCAGGCGGCAGCGGCGAGCTCGAAAGATCTGTCGATCGGCGGTTTGTACCTGTCGGATGCGGTCGCGGAGATGAAAGACCGCGAGCTGCGAGCGTCGGCGGGCAATGGCCGGGCGAAGAGATTTGCCATCGGCGATAAGGTATTTTCAGATTTTCAGACGCGAAATCTAAAGTTCGGGCTCAACGGAGACAATATCGATCTCTCTGCTCCGGGAGCCACTGCGCGGTCGTTTGTCACCCCAGATTTTCGTCTCGACGGTGTGACGGGGCGCGATTTGAAAGTGAAACGCCGGCCGGGAACGACGAGTGTTGATATTGGAGCGCTTCGTTCGGATTCGGCTCAGATCAAGGATAGCAAGCTTAAGAATGTAACGGCTGACGGTTTTACCCTGAAAGATGTGCCGCGTTCGACGAACATGACGGCGAAGAATCTGCGTGCCGACGGGCTCGACATTGACGGCACGCGGATCACTGGTATCGAGACGCCGCTTGCGACGGTGGAGGTCGCCGGGGGCACGGCGGTGATCTATTCGGACAAGCTGCGTGTCGCCAAGATCGACGCCGGTTCGGCGGTGCTCGGCAGCCTGAATATCGGTGGCGTGAGGCTTACGATAAGGCAAGGCCGCGTTGAGGCACGTTCGAATGATATCGACGCGGGCACGATCGCACTTTCAAAAACAAAGACATTGCCGGACGGCGGAAATCTAGAAAATGTTAAATTCGTCAAACCGGTCTTCCTCATCGAGCCATCAGGCCGCTATCGTGCAAGTGCCGACATGAGCCTCGGCGGCGGAGCGATCGGCAGCATCGCTCTCGGAGCGGCGAAGGCAAAGGTCGATATCAATAATGACCGCGTTGCTCTCAACGAAGTCGCCGCCGACATCATGGACGGCAGCCTTGCCGGAACGGCAGTTATCGCCTTGAATAATCGCACCCGCTCGACATTAAAAGGCGAGTTCACCAATCTCGACATCGGCAAACTCATAGCCCTGCAAGGCGGCACCGTCACTCCGATCGAAGGGCAGACGACTGGAAACGTCGATCTGAGTTTTAACGGAACCGAGTTGAAAAATGCGAGCGGTACGCTCAATGCGAATATTACGGCCAATGCTGGAACCGCCGAACGCGGTTTGATCCCGGTCAACGGCCAGGTGCGACTTACCGCGACAAACGGCCTTTTCAACGTGGACGAGGCCGATCTCAATACCGGAAACAGCAAATTGACGGCGACCGGACGATTCGATCTGAGAGACAACAATTCGGATCTAACGGTTGCATTGCGGTCGACTGATGCGAATGAGATCGAACGTCTTGTGCGTGTCCTTGGCATCACGGCGGCTGTTGAGCAGCTTGATTCGCTACAAGCAACGCTCGCTGGGAATATGACCTTTGATGGCACCGTAAGCGGCAATCTGTATGATCCGAATGTCGATGGACGTGCGTCGCTCGATTCGCTCAGCCTCCGCGGACGAGAACTCGGCAGTGTCGCGACCGACATTAAAGCCACTCCGCTCGGTGTCGATCTGACCAACGGAAAGCTCACCGCCCGCGATGGCGGCACAGCACTTTTCGCCATAAATGTTCCGCGTGGCGGCACTAACAACACAAACGTCAAGGCCACGCTGACAAACGTCAACGCCGGCAATCTGCTCGCCGCTCTCCCGATCGAATTGCCGGAACGCATACGCGATCTGAGCGGCAATACCTCAGGCACGGTCGATATCTCGGGCTTGCCGAATAATGCTCAGGGCGAGATCAATCTGGCGGCTGCAAAAGGCGTGCTCGCCGGTCAAGCATTTGACGATCTCAAGGTCAAGGCCGTGTTCAGCGGCACGCAGATCAATGTCGAGCAAGCCGATATGCGTGTCGGTGCGGGTAGTCTCGGCCTCAAGGGAACTTATGATCGGGCATCGACCGCGTTCGACTTTGACCTGACCGGCAAATCGGTGCCGCTGCCGCTTGCGATCGCTTTGCTGCCGAAAAATGACAGCATTCCGATCATCACCGGCGATGTCGATGTAACCGCAAAGGCGACCGGTATCGCTGACCGGACGTCTAGCTACGCGATCGATTTCAACGGGCGTGCGGCTAATGTACAGGTGGATCAACAGGCTCTTGGCGAGGTTACGTTCAAAGGGCAGACCGTAGGTCAGCAGCTAACCGCTGATCTGACCGCAACATTCGACGGGCGTCCGCAGGTGATCGCGGCGACCTTGAATTTCGGCAACGAAGACATGCCATTCACTGCAGCGACCGACTTCAACCAAAGTCCGCTGGCTCCATTCCTCGCGTTCATTCCGCAGCTCAAGACCATCCCGATCACCGGAACAGGAACCGGCCGCGTCGTATTTGGCGGCAAGCTTTCGCCCGAGATCGATGGCAAACGCGCGATCTCAGCCTCGGCATTGAGTGGAACAGCGAATTTCAGTCAGCTCTCGATACAGATCCAAGACACACCCCTTTCGGCGGCCGAGCCGGTTGTAATTTCTTTTAATCCGCGAGAGATCGTTTTTGAAAAAGCACGCTTTTCCGGTGGCGGTTCGAATATGACCATCGCCGGAAGGAAGGCTCTGACCGACGATGGCATCAACGATCTCTCGGTCAATGGACGGGTCAATCTGAATCTCCTCAATTTATTCACGAAAGATACTTTTTTTGCCGGATTCGCGGACACGTCGATCAATTTCGCCGGGCCGAACAAAACGGCTCGTGTTTCGGGTACGGCGAACATGGTCAACGCCTCGGTCGCGACCTTTGTCGGCTCTGATCGCTTCTCCGCGGAACGCGTACAGGCCCGCATTATCTTTACAAGGGAGCAAATAGCTATCGAGGAAGCCAGTGGTTATTTGGGCGGCGGAAAATTTACCGGTAGCGGCGGCGGTACGCTTGATGGGCTGGCGATCAGTGCGTTTGATTTTTCGCTCACCGGGAGTAATGTTACCGTCCCGCTGCCAAAGGATTTTAGTACGACGGGCGATGCACAGCTCAGGATCAGGGGTACGCGCGAGCCTGCCGGTGCGAGTATGGAACTCCGGATTGGCGGACGCGTATATGCTCGGCGAAGTCTTTACTCCAAGGACATTGACCTTGCCAATCTCGTAGGCAACCGTCGGGACGCAACCCTTTCGGGCGGCGGTTCGACAGGGCGGCCCATCATATTTGACGACCTCTTGATCGAAGGCCGCGATGCCCTGGTGGTCAAGAATAATATCGCCGACCTGACGGCATCGGTTTCACTCGTCCTCTCGGGTGACGCCTCTAATCCGCGGGTCGAGGGCCGCATAACGGCGAATAGCGGTACGATATTTTTCCGCAAGGATAGGTACGTCGTTCAGCGTGCCGTGCTCGAGTTCCCGCCTGATACCAACATCGATCCGATCATCAATCTGCAGGCCGAATCAGAGATCGGGGGCTATCAGGTTTTTATAAATCTCTCGGGGCCGCTCAAGGACAGCGAGCAGCTCTCCGCCACGGTGCGTTCAAGCCCTGCGTTGCCGCAGGCCGACGTGGTGTCGCTGATCACGACAGGAAGCCTTACGAACTCAGCCGGCGGCATCCCAACATTTGCTCAAACGGGTATTAACACCGCAGCAGAGATCCTGACTGACACCATCATCAACGCACCGGCGCGGCGTGCGACGGATAAGCTCTTTGGACTCAATGTTTTCGAGATCGACCCACTGATCTCCGGTCAAGCAGCAAACCCCGGAGCGAGGCTCACGGTTGGCCGTCAGATCAACAATAATTTGCGCGTTACGTACGCGACCAATTTGTCGCAGGATCAAAATCAGGTGCTCGCGCTCGAATACCGGGTCTCGAACCGTCTCTCGGTCGTCGCCCAATATGAGCAACGAAGCCTGACGAACGTCACACGCAATCGCGACAATTTCAGCTTTGAGGTACGGTTCAGGAAGAGATTTTAGGCGACGATGATCTTTGGAATGTCCAGCGACTTAACGACCAACGCGGCCGACCGGGTGCGAATGACGGGTCGTGTCCGATCGACCGCGGGAAAGTATCTAGTTTTCACGAGCGCTCTCCTTTTCCTATTCGCGAGCACGGTGTCAGCGCAGAATCCGTACGAGAAAAAAGCAATCTCCAAGATCGAGATAGAACTGGAGGGTGCGGCTCCTAACGGGCAGACGGTCGAGCAATATCGCCTTACAGCCCGCGAGGAGGTCGGCGGATTTTATTCGACGCCAAGAATTCGCGATGCGATAGCGGCCCTTTATGACAAAGGCCTCATCGAGACTATCACCGTGTCGGCGCAGTTGACGCCCGCCGACACGGTCGAACTGACGTTTTCCATCAAGCGGAAAACGCAAGTCGGTCGCGTGGAGATCGTTGTGATCAAGCCGGCGGGTACGGTGTCCGATGCAGTGACCGAGCAGGAGTTGCTGCTCAAGCTCAACCTCGTTGCTCCCGGTACTCTACTCACCGAGCCACTCCTTCAGAGCAATGCCGACGACATCCTGATCTACCTCCGCGAACGCGGCTTTTATCAATCAAAGGTCGGATTTGATCGACGGCCGACGGCTGATGGCGGGGAGGTGGGGGTGAAATTCACCGTCACGCTTGGCCAGCAGGCGACGGTCTCAAATTTTGCTATCAACGTCGACGGCTATGCCAAACCGATCGCGGAGCGTGAATTGCAGCTACGAAAAGGCCGCGGGTATACGGGAGAACGGCTGGTCGCAGATGAGGCTAAGATCCGCGAAATACTGCGAAAGGATGATTTTCTGGCTCCCACACTCGACAAGGCACGCCCTCGCTATAACGACGAGTCGAATACTATCTCGATTGCCATCACGGGCAAGGTCGGCCCGACGGTTAAGGTCGAGGTCGAGAGTGAGGCTAAGAAGGTCGGCGACAGCACGCAGACGAGGCTCTTGCCGATCAAACGCGACGCTACGCTCGATTACTCGGCGATCATCGAGGGCGAACGCCGACTGGAGAGTTACTATCAGGAGCAAGGTTATTTCTTTGCCAACGTTCGCTCGGTCTGCTCGGCCGTGCCGACGATCAGCGATAGTGAGAACTTACCGTTGCCAAATGAATCCGAGCTATTGTGCCAATTCCTTGGCAGCGAAGATCTGACGGGGAGATCAGTCGCGGTAAATTATCGGGTCGAACTTGGACGGCGACTGACTCTCACGGAGTTGCGGCTGCGCGGTACGGACAAGTTGACGATCGAGGACATCCGCACCGTCGTGAAGTCACAGGAAGCGAATCTCCTCGGCATCATACCGTACCTGGGGTACGGCCGTGGCTACACGAGTAAGGCTATTCTCCAGGACGATGCGAATACGATCAGAGCGCTCATGGCCGAGCTTGGCTATCGCGATGCTCAGGTGCAGGCCAATGAGGGGGTCACGCTCGACGGCGAGGAACTCATCGTCACATTCGTCGTCGATGAAGGCCCTGCGTCGGTGATCTCCGACATCTCGATCGTCGGCAACAAAGCGATCGATACGGCGACGCTTTTGGCGGAACTTCCAAAGCTCACGGGCGAGAATTACTCGCGAGCACGCCAACGTAATGCGGAGCGCAAGCTACGCGAATTTTATTCAAACCAAGGGTACTTCGACGCACGCGTTGTATCGGAGATAACCGATGAGCCGTTTGTCGAAGGCGCGGAAAAGCGCGGTGTAAAACTTGAGTTCAAAGTCAAGAGCGAACGGCGCAAGGTCATCATTAATCGCATTCTGATCAACGGCCTCGAAAAGA
>JANNWQ010000044.1:0-2904 GCA_031408595.1 Acidobacteriota bacterium
GATCGACGAGGCGTTTCTCGACGAACTCGAGGAAATGCTCATCTCGACCGACATCGGCGTCGCGACGACCTTGCAGATACTCGACAGCGTGCGGCGTGGCGTTTCGCGGGCCGAGATCAGCGACCTCGCCGCTCTCAAGGCGGCGATGAAAAAGGAACTGCTCGGCATCCTAAAGCATTCCACCGAACGCGGTGTCGCCGACGAACGCAGCATTGACGAATCGATCAAGCCGTACGTGCTGATGGTCGTCGGCGTAAACGGCGTGGGCAAGACCACGACCATCGGCAAACTCGCCCAGCGTATCAAGAACGAAGGCAACGACGTCCTCATCTGCGCCGCCGACACCTTCCGCGCCGCCGCCAGCGACCAACTAGAGATCTGGGCGAAGCGTGCCGGCGTGCAGATCGTTCAGCAGAAGCAGGGAACTGACCCGGCTGCGGTGCTGTTCGACGCTTTGGCAGCGGCGAAGGCGAGGAGCAGCGATGTTTTGATCGTTGACACGGCGGGAAGGCTGCACAACAAAGCGAATCTGATGGCCGAGCTTGAGAAGATGAAACGCATCGCGGCGCGTGAGGTCCAGGACGCCCCGCACGAGACTTTGCTGGTCATCGACGCCGTCACCGGCCAAAACGGCCTCGAACAGGCACGCCAATTCATGAAAACCGCCGACGTCACCGGCATCGTCCTCACAAAACTAGACGGCACCGCCAAAGGCGGCATCGCCGTCGCCATCGCCAAGGAGTTAAACTTGCCAATCCGCTACGTCGGCATCGGCGAACAAGTCGACGACCTAATGGTGTTTGACGCGGAGAGCTATGTTAATGGATTATTCAATTAGGCTGGAGGTACACCGAAATGACTCAAACAATTGAAGCAGTTTATCAAAATGGAATGTTTCGTCCGATAGGTACGATTTCACCTGAATTGGCCGACGGCGAGACGGTCAGTCTGACAGTTACCGAAAAGCGTTTGTCACCAGACGAAATGCTTGCTCTCGCGGGCGAGGTTTACGATGGATTGTCCGACGAGGAAATCAACGATATCGAGCAAATCGCTCTCGATCGTTCCAGGTTCTTTGACGAAAGGCCATGACCATGGGTGAAAAAGTTCTGATCGATAGCGACACGCTCTCGATGTACATGCGCAAAGAGCCGCTTGTTGTGGCTAACGCTCAAGCTTACTTAAGCGCTTACGGTATATTCTCTTTTTCAAGTATCACACGTTTTGAAATTCTCAGAGGTCTGAAGGTAAAAGATGCCCATTCCCGGCTCGCAAGTTTTGAACTTCTTTGTTCGAACAATGAGATCGTTGGTCTTGATCATTCAGTGATAAACTGTGCAGCTGATATCTATGCTTCGCTTCGCAAATCCGGTCAATTGATCGGAGATGCAGACATTCTTATTGCCGCTACTGCCATGAACCTCAATATTCCGCTGGTTAGTAATAATACTTCACATTTTGAAAGAATAGCGGACTTGAAACTAGTCAATTGGAACACCTAACTTCAACAGATTTAATCCACGTACTGGCTGATCCGAACGACCTCGCTTTTGTCCAGCGATCTCTCGATCTCAGCTCACTCGGGGTTGGCCTTGTCAGCCCCAATCCGCTCGTCGGCTGCGTCATTGTTTCTGAAAATGGAGCGGTTCTCGGCGAGGGAAGTTACATTTACGACAATGTCGTCCACGCCGAGGCTGTTGCTCTCGAACAAGCAGGAGAAAAGGCCAGAGGCGGCACGGCGTACGTTTCCCTCGAACCTCACGATCACGAGGGACGAACCGAGCCTTGTACCGAAGTCTTGATCAATGCTGGCATCAAACGCGTCGTCTGTCCGATCGAGGATCCAAATCCGCTTGTCTCGGGACGCGGCTTTCAGCGGCTCCGGGACGCGGGCGTTGAAGTGGTCACCGGTATTCTCGCTGCCGAGGCAACGAAGCAGAACGAGAAGTTCGTCTGCTGGCACAAGAAGCAGCGGCCGTTTGTTCATCTTAAGCTCGCGATGTCGCTCGACGGGCGCATTTCGCTGGGACGCAGCGTTTCGACCGCACTCTCGGGGCCCGAAGCTCTGGGACGTGTGCATGAACTCCGCCACGAACACGACGCGATCCTTATCGGTGGCAACACCGCGTTCGTTGATAATCCAAGCCTGACCGACCGCAGCGGAAAGCCGCGACGACGGCCTTTGGTCCGCGTGGTGCTCGATAATCAACTGCGGCTGACAGAGGTTTCGCATTTGATCTCGACATCAAGCGAAACGCCGACGATCATCTTCACGAACAGCACCGACGCAGGAAAGCTTTCCGTCCTGCGGGCACTCGGTGCCGATGTCGTCGTATCACCGATGGGTGGGCGTGACCTGAACGGCGTTCTCGCAGACTTGAAGCGGCGTGATATCCAGAGCGTGCTCGTTGAGGGCGGCAGCCAGATCGCGGGAGCATTCTGCGACGCACGGCTTGTCGATAAGCTCACCCTCATCGTTGCCCCGCTGGTCATCGGCGGCCGTTCCGCCCCAAACGCCATCAGCGGTGCAGGTGCCGACCGACTAGCTGACGCGATGAAGCTCCGCGACATTTCCGTCGAACGCCTCGGTAACGACATCGAGATCACCGGCTATCCGCAAGCCTGATCGCACGCTATGCGAGCAAAAAAATCCCTTGGACAAAACTTTCTCCGAGATCAAACCGTCGTCGAGAGGATCGTCGGGGCCCTGAACCTCACGAAAGAGGACGTAGTCATCGAGATCGGGCCGGGACAAGGTGCATTGACGGAAAGTTTAGTGGAACAGGCGGGCCGCGTCATCGCAATCGAGTTTGACCGCGATCTGATGTCGCCGCTTCGTGTGCAGTTTCATTCATCCGACAATTTTGAGTTGGTAAACGCTGACGCGTTGTCGTTTGATTTCAC
>JANNWQ010000045.1:0-3098 GCA_031408595.1 Acidobacteriota bacterium
GTAAACGGAACACTGACCGTGAGCAAAAGGCCGGTTACTGTTACTGCGGCATCAGGGCAAACAAAAGTTTATAACACTGTCGATCCATTACCATTTACATATAGTATCACAAGTGGAACATTAGCGTATTCAGATGTGTTCAGTGGAGTACTGTCAAGAGTGGGGGGAGAGACAGTAAGCTTGTATGCGATAACGCAGAACACACTTACATTAGGAACAAACTATAGTTTAAGTTTTGTTTCCAATAATTTCAGCATCACTCCGAAACCAATTACCGGTAACTTTACAGTAGATCCGACAAGGGTTTATAATGGAGGTACATTGGCAAATGTTACAAGCCGTACATTGAATGATGTAGTAGGCCTGGATGTTGTAAATCTAACAGGTGGTACAGCGAATTACAATAATAAGCATGTTGGAACTGGCAAGATTGTTACATTAACAGCTATGAGTTTAACCGGTGCTGACGCATTTAATTATAGCTTAACAAGCGTGGCTACAACAACAGCAGATATTACGGTGCGTTATATTAATGTAACAGCCCAAACGGATAGCCGTATGTACAATGGTACAAATAGCTCATCGGTATCACCTGTAGGCGATGCGTTGCAGGTTGGAGATTCGTATACAACCCACGGAACTCAAACGTACAATAACAAACATGTAGCTACTGGTAAAACAATGACTGCAACAGGTGCCATAATTAATGATGGCAACAGCGGTAATAATTACAGCATCACTTATGTTACGAATATAACAGGAGTTATCACAGTGCGTTCTGTAAATGTAACAGCGCTGACATCAACAAAGGTTTATGATGGAAATGCCAGTTCATCTGTAGTTCCGGCTGTAGGAGCTTTGCAAACGGGTGATTTTGTCGGTACATTACCGATAGAGGTATTTAATAATCCTTTTGTTGCTACAGGCAAAACAATGACTCCAAGTGGTCTTGTCATTAACGATGGCAACAGCGGTAATAATTACAGCATTAATTATATCAACAATACAACAGGTGTTATAACTGCATTGGCATTAACAACATCAGTTACAATAACACCTGCTTCTGTGCAATACAGCGACACAGTTCGTTTGTGTGCAAAGATTATTGGAGGTGCACCGTTAGTTCCACTTGGACCACAGGCGGCACAATCTGTAACATTTAAGTTAGGTTCATTTGTTCTGAATGCAGTTCCAATTCCTTTAACTGTTGATGGAGCAAATCTTGTTGCTGTTTTACCGGCCTTACAGTTAGTTGACCCTGCCATTACAGCTGCATTGCTTGCACCGGGCAGCAAGACTATTTATGCAGAATTCAATTCTGTGGATATTAATTTCACAGTAAGTCCTAATCCTGCACAAGCAGCCCTGACTATTACAAAAGAAAATGCAATTGCCGATTACACAGGTAACGATTTTGCAAGTACTGGTACAGCAACTGCAACATCAGCAGCATTAAGATTATCTGCAACTATCAGAGATATTACTGCTGTAGATCCTTTAGGAGATCCATTTGCCGGTATCATTACCAATGCAAGTGTACGATTCAGGTTAAGAGGTATTAATCCTTCAACTTCGGGTGAAGTGGTAGCTCCATTCTTTACCAGGTATCTTCCGGTAACATTACTTGGAGCCGATACTAAAGTAGGTAGTGCATTCCTTGATACAACTTTAAGTACGGGATCATTAAATTCAGTTGTATATGAGGTGTCAGTATATATAGATAATTATTATACCGGAATAACAACTGTACTTGGAACAGTTACTGTTTCAAGAACGCTGGATGATTTCGTAACATTTGGTGGTCATATCAAATTGGTAGTAAACCCAACAACAAATACCTCATCCGGATTGTATCCTTCTGATCTGGATAGTAAAGTCAACTTTGGTGGTTCAGCCAAATACAATAAGAATAAGACTAACCTTCAGGGTGGTGCAAATATCATCTGGCGCAGCGGAGGAGTTACTTACCAGGTGAAGGGCATCGTCGGAGGTTCAAATGGTTCTTTAAGTGTGAATATTACTGATCCGAATAATAAGCGGGCAACTATTATTGCAAAAGCAAATGTTACTTATGCTGAAACAGGATTAGCTGTTCCGAATACCAGCAATTCAACCCTGACTATGAATATGCGTGACAGGGGAGAGCCTGGTGTGAATGATAGTGTAAGCATTGATATAAGAAATGGATCTGGTCAATTGGTATATTCATCAAACTGGATAAGTGTAAACACACTTGAGCGCAGTTTGACTGGTGGAAATATACAAGTGCGTAGTTCAATAAATATGTCAAATGCAATTGAGACAGGTCCTGGTGGTATGAAAGCAAATGAAGAAACTGAAACCAAACCAATAGTAATAAATCCGCTTACAGCCAAAGCATGGCCCAATCCATCAGAGAAACATTTCAACCTGATGGTAGAAGGAGGAAATAATAAAGATGATGTACAGGTTACAGTATATAATATAAGTGGTGTGGTAATGCATCAAGTAAAAGGAACTGCTAACCGCAACTATAAGTTTGGTGATGGATGGATTGGCGGAATGTATTATGTACAGGTAAGGCAGGGCAATGAAGTGAAAACGCTGCAACTGATGAAACAATAACTAAGGACGGATCGGAAATAAAAATTAAGACCACTCAACGTTGAGTGGTCTTTTCGTTTTATGCCAGTAAGAAATTGTTTTAATTTAAATATGAAAATCTTGTATCGGATTTGCTTTGCGTTTTCTGTGTATCACTCTGCGTCCTTTGTGGTAAAGAAAATTAAAACAAAAAAAATAAACCGCAAAACATACAAGGAGTTAACGCTGATACAAGTTAAAATGGTTTCTAAGATTTTAATGGGTAAAAAATATTTTCAGCGATTTCAAATTCTGCAGCAAAAAATCGTTAGATAAAAAAAATAATTTTCAAATTCATTATTCACTACTCACTACTCACTACTCACTACTCACTACTCACTACTCACTACTCACTACTCACTACTCACCACTCACCAATTCACTCCCATCATCGAACCATCTTTCCATCTTAAAAAACTTAATCTTTTGTTTTCAAAATAATCCAGTGTAAGATTATTCCGGTTTAATACAGGTTG
>JANNWQ010000046.1:0-6678 GCA_031408595.1 Acidobacteriota bacterium
AATGGGCGGTAAGAACGCGATCATCGTGATGGACGACGCTGATGTTGATAACGCAGTCGAAGGATCGCTGTGGGGAGCATTTGGCACGAGCGGGCAGCGTTGTACGGCTTCGTCGCGGCTGATCGTTCACAAGAAGATCTACAAGAAATTCTGCGAAAAGCTGGTCGAGAAGGTTAAACAGCTTCGCGTCGGCAACGGCCTCGATAAGAAAACCGAGGTGGGCCCCGTGATCAACGAGCGAGCCATGGATAAGATCCTGGGCTATATCGAGATCGGTAAACTCCACGACAAAGCGACCCTCGCGTGCGGAGGCAATCGTCTCACCAAAGGTGCTTACAAGAACGGCTATTTCATTGAACCGACAGTGTTTACCGACGTCAAACGCGGAATGCGTATCGAGCAGGAAGAGATCTTTGGCCCAGTCACGAGCGTCATACCGTTCTCGACTCTCGACGAAGCCATCGACATCGTAAACGGCGTCCAGTACGGCCTCTCATCGGCGATCTACACGCAGGATGTCAATCAGGCCTTCTACGCGATGCAGGAGCTTTACACCGGAATTTGTTACGTGAATTCGGCAACCATCGGTGCGGAAGTTCATCTGCCATTCGGCGGAACAAAAGGCACGGGTAACGGTCACCGCGAAGCCGGTACGCAGGTTCTAGACATCTTCACCGAATGGAAATCGCTCTACGTCGATTACAGCGGAAAGCTGCAAAAGGCGCAGATCGATGCGGTTGAGATCTAAATTTTCATAGTTTTTGAACAAATCTCTTAGGCCCAACGTAAATTTCAGAGTAACTTTACAATTATTCAGAATGGAGCGATTGGGCCTTTTTTCAGCGGCTGAAATGTCCGCAGATCATGAATAAGCTAAGCATATACGTGCAGTTGGCCGCGATCGTACTATTGGGCACGTCGGCAGGCTTCGCTCAAGCTCCGGGTCGAGACAAGGTGGTCGCAGGAGCCGAACGTGCTTTCGAAAAGGCTGCGAAGACAAATACGATGCCCGCTCCGGGCTGTGCGGTTGGCGTTTCGCTGAACGGCGAATCGGTCTTCGAAAAGGGATTTGGGCTGGCGGAAATGGAATACGGCATTCCTAATTCTGCCCAGACGATCCTTGAATCGGGATCGGTCGCAAAGCAGTTTACCGCGGCGGCTTTGGTATTGCTGCAACAGGACGGAAAGCTCAACATCGATGATCCCGTCCGCAAATACATTCCCGAACTGCCTGATTACGGCAAACCGCTCACCATTCGTCACATGCTCAATCACACGGCGGGGCTCCGAGATTGGGGCTCGGTCATGGCCCTGACGGGCATCGAGCGCTACGACCGCGTGGTTACGAACGACATTATTCTCGACATTCTCATCCGTCAGAAATATCTTGATTTTACTCCTGGCTCTGAAAATTCCTACTCGAACAGCGGATATCAGCTCGCGGCGATAATCGTCGAGCGAGTATCAAAACAAAAATTTGGTGAATTCATTGGGGAGCGTATCTTCAAACCGCTTGGAATGACGAAAAGCTCGTGGCGTGACGATTATCGCCGGCTCGTGCCGCTGCGAGCACAGGCATACTCGCGCAATGGACCGACAAATTCGTGGACGCTCAATATGCCTATCAGCAATGTGGTCGGCAGCGCCGGAATGCTTACGACGGTGGGCGATCTGCTTAAGTGGAATGCGTCGCTGGACGCGAAAACGTTTGGTGAACCATTTGTAAAGTCCTTGGAGACGCAAGGCATTCTGATAAATGGCCGTAAGATCAGATACGCTCTTGGCGTCCAGGTTGGAGAACATGAGGGCCTCAGGGAAGTCGCTCATGAGGGGCGAACCGCTGGATATCAAACATATCTCGCTCGATTTCCGGGAAAAGGGCTGTCCGTGGCCGTTCTCTGCAACGGTAACACGCCCGTGGCGATAGACGTGGTTGATGGCATAGTTAAGGAGATCGTCGGCCCGTTTCCCGAAGCAGCTAAAAGTGAAACCGTAGTCGTTCCTGATGAAGAACTGAGAAAACACGTTGGCCTATGGAAGAATGATCTGACAAAAGTTACAAATCAGATTACCCTCGAAAAAGGAGAGCTTGCTGTCGATGGCGACGTCCTCACGCCGGCGAAAGATGGCTCGTTCACGCTGGAAGATGTGAAGCTTACATTTAAAGCGGGATCACCCGCAAAGGCGGAGATATTGGACTTCGACGGAGCGGTCATGCCGCTGACAAAGGTTGACGAGTGGAAGCCGGATCGAGATGAGATCGCGACATTCGTCGGCGAATGGCGAAGCGATGAAGCGCAGGCGACGATGAAATTCACACTCGAAGGCGACAAACCGTTCCTCGTCTTCAGTCCTGTTTGGAAAATTGAGATGAAGCCGACACTGAAAGATCATTTTTCCGGTGGAACCTACGTGGTATGGTTCACCCGAAATACAACTGGCAAGATCACTCAGATGCACGTCGGCAGGAACCGTTTGCGTGATATGGTGTTTGAGCGATCGAAGAAGTAGGCAGCAAAACTAAAATTATGAAATTGAAAGTCTCAGTAGTAATTTGCACCATGATCTCTCTAGCGATTGGTGTGAGCGGTCAGGTTCTAGATAGAACAAAGGTCATCGCCGGAGCGGAGCGGGCTTCTGAAAAGGCTGCGAAAACAAATACCGGGTCTGCTCCGGGCTGTGCGGTGGGTGTGTCGTTAGCTGGCGAGACAGTTTTCGAAAAGGCGTTTGGAATGGCCGAGATGGAGCACGGCATCTCGAATACTACGCAAACTATATTTGAGTCCGGGTCGATCGCAAAACAGTTCACCGCGGCGGCGGTCGTTATGCTCTCTCTCGATGGCAAGCTGAGCATCGACGATCCGGTCCGCAAGTACGTTCCTGAACTGCCGGATTACGGCAAAACGATCACCATCCGACATCTTTTGACTCATACTGCCGGACTTCGCGATTGGGGCTCGGTGATGGCACTGACGGGTAACGGACGCGGCGACCGCGTGATCACGCAAGACATTGCTTTGGATGTCGTACTCCGGCAAAAGGCTCTCGATTATGATCCCGGAGCGGAACATTCGTACTCGAACAGCGGATATTTGCTCGCCGTCATTATCGTCGAACGAGTTTCGGGACAGAAGTTTGCGGATTTCACTCGTGACCGGATGTTCAAGCCACTCGGAATGACAAACACGTCATGGCGTGACGATTACCGGCGGATTGTGCCCGGGCGCGCTCAGGCTTATTCACGTCAACGACCGGATGCGGCATGGCGACTGGATATGCCCATCATGAATGCCCACGGGTTTAACGGGATGCTCACAACTGTCGGCGACTTGACCAAGTGGAACGCTGCCCTCGATGCGAAAACGCTGGGAGCTTCGTTTGTCGCCGCGATGGAAACACAAGGGGTCTTGAACAATGGTCGAAAGATTGCCTACGCGTTGGGCGTATATGTCAGTGACTATGATGGAGTGCGGCAAATAAGGCACACAGGTGAAACCGCCGGCTACCGAACCTCCCTCGCCCGCTACCCGGACAAGAAAGTGTCGATCGGCGTTCTGTGCAACGGGCCTTCGCCCGGTGCTGGAGAGGTATCAAATAACATAGCCGATGCGATTTTCGGGACATATGCCGACGAGTCTAAAAAGGCAGATGGCGTAGCGGTTCCTGAAGAGGCGCTCAAGGAGTTTGTTGGAATATGGCGCGACGAACGAACGCGGACGCCAGTCAGGCTTGTTCTCACGAACGGAGAGCTGACTTTGAACGGAGAGCGTCTAACCCCGGTCGGCGATAACGCGTTTACTTACAATGACGGATATTCTCGCGTGGAATTTACGGCGGACAAGAGCGGGAGCCTTACCGCCGGGCGCGAAGTAGATGGAGAGGGCCTGATCCATCCTTTCTTTCGCGAAGCCGAATGGACCCCAACCGCAGCTGAACTAACCGCATTCGTCGGCAACTGGTACAGCGAGGAAGCCGTTGCTACGTTTAACGTGGCTATGGAAGGAAATAACCTATTCCTCATTCAGCGTCCCGCAACCCGCATTCCGATGCGACCTATCTACAAAGGCCATTTTTCAGCACAGGGATACGTTATCTGGGCAACTCGGGACGAACGTGGGAGAATCGGCAAACTCCACATCGGCGGTGGGCGCATGCGGGATATGCCATTTTCTAGGCAGCGGTGATCAAATTGAAAGTGTCTTGTAATAATTTGATGATTATGATTAAACGACCCAAACGAGTGTTGCTTATGTCTGTCATTGCTACAGCCTGCCTTTGTGCCGTTGGGCAGCAGGTAAAGGATGACGAAGGCAAATTACGGCTGCTACAACCAGCGTTGGACACTGTCAGATCTGAGAGAATATTAGATCATGTTAAGAAACTTGCTTCCGATGAATTTGAGGGTCGTGCCCCGGGAACGCGAGGTGAAGATCTAACGGTCAAGTATCTGGTCGAGCAGTTCAAGGCCGTTGGGGCGGCTCCTGGGAATCCGAATGGCACATATACCCAAAACGTTCCGTTGGTTGGTTTTCGGACGACGCCGAGGATTGATCTGACGGTTGATGGGAAGGCGGTTCCTTTCGCGTTTCAGAAAGATTTTGTTCACGATTATCCGCGGCTTACTCCGAGTGTTGACATCAGGTCGGCTGAGGTGGTTTTTGCGGGCTACGGAATTACTGCGCCGCAGTTTGGATGGGACGATTATAAGGATGCCGATATAAAGGGCAAGCTGGTTCTCGTTCTCAGCGGTGAGCCGTCACGCTCGATCGAGGGGGACGAAAAACAGCTCGATCCCGCTTTTTTTAAGGGCGCGTTGCGGACGTACTATTCAACCCGGGACTTTAAATACGAAGAGGCTCGCCGCAGGGGTGCCGCAGGTGTACTCGTCATCTACGACCCCCAAAAAGCAAATACATACTCTCTCTTTCAGACGTTCGCTCAACTTGAGGGCCAAGACCTAAAACCGAACGTAATATCTTACGAGTTGGCGATTGCCGGCCTGGTTACAACCAACGCCGTCAGCCGATTCTTCGCCGCTGCCCGTGAAGATCTCGCTGCTGCCGAAAAGGCCGCCAATCTCAAAAATTTTCAGCCCGTTAGATTAGCCGCTAATGCCGCGATCAGCTTGAGAAGTCGATTAAGGACTATCAATAGCAAAAATGTTGTGGCGAAAGTTGTCGGTTCGGATCCACGCCTTAGCGATGAGTACGTCATCTATACAGCCCACTGGGATCACTTGGGAAAAGATACGTCCCTCAGCGGGGACCAGATATACAATGGGGCGAACGATAATGCCATCGGGACTGCTCAACTGATCGAGGCTGCGCGAGCTTTTGCGTCGCTGAAACAGAAGCCGGCCCGTAGCGTCCTTTTTATCGCGACCACGGCGGAAGAGAAAGGTTTTCTCGGGGCGAAGTATTATCTGCAGAAGCCGCTCTACCCGATCTCGGCAACGGTAGCGAACATCAACTTAGACGCCGGAAATCTGTTCGGGTTGACGAGCGATCTTGGCAGTACCGGTTACGGCAATTCAACACTCGACGAGGCTTTGGAGACTGCAGCTAAAATGCAAGGCCGTGCCTTTGCTAGGGAATCACTGGACACCACCGGCGGTATGTACTTCGCGTCCGACCAGATGGAATTTGCAAAGGCGGGAATCCCGGCCGTATTCCCGTGGAGCGGATTTGAGTATGTCGGCAAGCCAAAAAGCTACGGCGACAAGGCCTGGTGGAAATACTCGGCCGAACGCTATCACAAGGTAACCGACGAAGTGATGCCCGACTGGGATGCGACCGGAGCGGTCGAGGATACTCGATGGTTTGTGATCGCAGGATATCTGACCGCACAAAACGCAGTTCGTCCGAAGTGGAAAGAGGGGTCGGAGTTTATCTGGACATCGAAGAGCAAGAAGGAATGAGGAAAGCAGCTTACCCCCATCAGGTGGGGAGAGCTGATGAATTTTCAAATGGACAAAGTCACTGTCAGAGCCGCAACATTAGCTGATCTCGATACGCTTCATATATTCGAACAAGGCGTGATCGAGGCGGAACGGCCGTTCGACGTTACACTCGGCGAGGATATTCGGTATTACGACATGGAAGCGATGCTGACGACGCCAAATGTTAGGCTCGTCGTGGCCGAGTTAGATGGCGAAGTGATCGCCTCAGGTTATGCCCGCATCGAAGAGGCCAAACCGTATTTAAGGCACGACCGTCATTCCTATATGGGTTTTATGTACACCGTCTCGGAGCATCGGGGAAAGGGCGTGAATTGGAAGATCATCGAGGCTCTTGAACAATGGTCACAGTCGCAGGGCGTCAATGAAATGCGACTCGAAGTTTATATTGATAATCTCGCCGCGATCAGGGCGTATGAAAAAGTTGGATTCGCGGGATACATTCTCAAGATGAGAAAGGAACTTGAGTAGAACGAAATGAAATTAAAACAAAGCAGGTACGTCTTACAGTCGGTCTCACTCATTTCCATCTTGGCGGCCGCCACTTTTGCTCAAGATGCGGTGACAACGAAAATCGACGAGTTTGTCACGGCAGAGATGATGCGGCAAAGGACTCCGGGGGGTTTCAAATTGTTATCTCTGTACTGTTTAATATGTAATGTTAACTTCTTATTTTCAGTTATTTCATGTAATTTGAAGTATATAATCAACATTAAATTACA
>JANNWQ010000047.1:0-5334 GCA_031408595.1 Acidobacteriota bacterium
AAACAATAAAATTTCGGTTCGTCATGTCTTCCTCAACAGTTCTATTTTTGGTTTTCCGCAATCGTTACGCGGCTGATCGCAGTGAATGCGTTTTCACGTTTCGCCCGGATCTTTAGCTTCGGCGATGCTCCGTTGCCATTCGCGTCGGACAAGACCGAGCTGAATGTAATATTATACGCCGTTCGAAGCTGGACTACGATGTCGTCGTAGGCCTTTTGGATCTGACCGATCTGTGTGATGGGATAATAAACTCCGCCGGAGATCTTTGCAAGTTTATCGCCCTCGCCTTCACTTTTGGCCGTCAGCGACATGTACTTTTTCCGTAAGGGGTCGATGTCTGCACCCGTTGCCGCAAGTGCGATCAAACCCGACGGGACATACAAAGGATAGATTAAAGCCCCGCTCTCCTGGATAGAGCCTGCAAGCGAATCAAACGCGAGAAATGAACGATTATCATCGCCATCAGTAAGAATGACGATCGCCGTTCGCTCGCCCTTAAGGGGCCTGAGCGTATCACTGATCGTATAAGCGATCGCGTCATAATACGCCGTTCCACCGCCCGCGTCGAAGGTGTCGAGACTTTCGGAAAGCTTTCCTTTGTCGGTCGTAAAACGTGACAGTTGCTGTACGTCGTCATTGAAGATGACGATGGAAACACGGTCTTCACGGCCGACGGTGTCAACGAAGTTTCGTGCCGCCTTGCGAATGAAATTGACATAGTTCTCGATACTGCCGGAAACGTCGAGCAACAGCACGAGATTGAAGGGTGCGGTCGAAGGTTCGATCGAGACGATGTTGCGAACAGTGCCGTTCTCGGTCACTTCAAAATCTCTTGCAGTCAGGCCAGAGATCGACCGATTCTGCAGGTCGGTGACGCGGACGAGAGCTGTCTTGGTGTTTGCGTTTGGATTTACAACACGGTCGCCTTTTTCGGCAAATGTCGGTTCGAGCCTTAGCGGCGGCAGAGAGCGTGCGTAATCGCCAAAATATTTAGGCGAAGCACGACGGATCGCTTCCATCAGCAGGGAATCGCCGCTGCGAATGATCGCCTTGGCAGCATTAGTCAATGGACGCTCGCGAAGATCGCTCATCACCTCGTTAGGCGGGACGTTGAGCAATATTATGCCGCGAGCGGTGGTGAAGGTGAGGGAGATGGTTTTTGGCTTTGGGTTTTCGGCTTTTGGATTTTTATCCGGTGTTTTCTCAGGGATCGGATCTTCGCTTGCGATGGCCTTCTTCTTATCTTCTGTCGGCTCAAGGTGTTTTCCCTTAATCTCAAAACGTCCTGCCGTCTTTTCCTTTGCCTGCGAGATCTCAAAATCAGCCAGCACACGTGGTCGTGACTCGGTCCATTGGAAAAAGTAAGTTACGTCGTCGGGTGGAATGTCAGCAGCGATCGTACCCGTGTCGGATCGAGCGAAAACGGATGCGAAATTGCCCGATACTTCGATCGCCCCGGCAGCGGTTTCGATCTTAAGCGTGCTCCGTTCAGGAACGGATAGCGAAATGTCGATCCGCTTGTTTCGGTCTGAGGTTGCGACGGTGACAACGCCACCAACGATCTTTATCTCGCTGTCGGAAACGCCTTTCGTAGATTCTGCGGTCATCCTCGCAAGACCTGCCTTGCCATCCGCTGCGGGTTCGGTTTTGACTGCTACGCGACCGTATTTATTGATTATTTGAAAGGTTGAGCCGCCTATCTCGCGAGTCACACTCTGGCTTGCGACGGCGATGCATGTCGAAAATACGATCGTTAAAAGTGTTAGAAATCTACTTGCAGATCGCCGCATTCTCAAGGTTTACTCGGTATTCGTCCGGATTGGATGAGCCGTTGTCGGACACGCTCTTGCCACTTCTTTCTTGGACGCCCGTCATCCTCAAAACGTTCGGTCAAATCGTTCATCGATTCGCCGCCCGCGAGCCGGGTCTTTAAGTAGAGCAGTGCCACTATGATACCAGAAAATGAGAACACAAAGATCTGCATCGGTAGCATGATGATCTGGATCAGCGATTCGAGGACGGTATGCTTGACGCGAGTTCGCATGTCCATCTGCTTACCGCCAGCTATCTTTCGCCCACCGAGGCTCAAGTTCCAGTCATTGTCTTTCGCCTCGCCGGCTTGGGCCGCCGGGACAGATGTGTCGGGTGGAACCGATCCAGTCTCGGGCTCGGGCGGCACGACTGGTGCCCCTTCGCCTGTTGCGGCAGGAGCGACCGAAGGGGCTGGACCGTCCGTCTGAAGAATCTCATTTTGCTTGGCCGGCTTCGGGTCGAACGCCCGATCGGTGATCCTCACGGCACCAGAAATAATACTCGACGCGACCGTCGGGATGATGAACATCATCACTGCTGCTCCTGCTGCCGTCGCGAACGATCGCCTTACCAGGGTACGCGAACGTCGTAAGGCCTCGCGTATCCGCATGTTCTCCATCATAACGACGGGTGCGACGAGCATCCATGTGATGTAAGCTCCAAAAAACCCTATGAGACAGGCAAGTGTGGCACCTATGCCGCCGGAGATAAATATCGCAGCGACCGAACCCGTCAGCGGATAGAGTATTCCAGGTACCGCTCCGAACACGATAAAGCCTGCCATCGCCCCCAATCCTGCAAACACAAACGGCAGCGTTGCCACAATAGCACCCGCACCGGCGAAGCGTTTCCATTTCTTCTTCGCCTCATAGAGCACCGGCCGCAGCCGCAAAGGACGCAACGGTATCGCCAGATGCTGTGTGACGATCCACGTAATACAGCCAACGATCAGGCTGCCGGAGAAAGTATAGGCGAGCGTCAAAAGAATGCCGAGAACGCCAAGTGAAACATCCGCGAGACTCTGCGAGATAGTTTCGCTAACCTTGAGATATGAGATCACGACCAACCCGAGCGTCAATACAGACGACGGCAGAAAAAGAAATGTTGTAAGGGCAAGAAACTTCGGCAAGTGCTCACTGTAAATGACTAGGGCACGCCGCAACAGGCCAAACAAGCCCTCAGAACGTGAACGCAGCTCGCTCGCAAACCCCTCGGCGGTCTGCGGTCGCATTGATTGATCCTTACTAAGAGCTCCGTGTATCGAACGACGCAATTTTTTACGAACGCTCTTTGCCTTTAACGGAGCAGGCTCGACGTTCTGGTGGGCATCCATTACATCTTTGAAATCGCCCTCGAACGGGGGCCTACCCGACAGCATTTGATATGCGATAACGGCCAAACTGTAGATATCCGAACGCGGATCGAGGTGCTCGCCGCGACACTGCTCGGGCGACATGTACAGCGGCGTTCCGAGAACCGCTCCGACGCGTGTGAGTTCTGCCGAGCTTCTCGAATCGTATAGCGAACGCGTCGGCGTATCCTTTGCACCGCCTGACGAACCGGCCCTCGCCTGAACAGTTGCACCCGGCTCAGACGAGATCTGCGTACCAACCGTATCTTGATCTGAGATATCGCCGTCATCGTAGATCGCAGTTTTAGCTTCGCTGACGATCGGTTCGAGCAGCATCGTACCAGCCTCGGACAAAAGAGTTTTGTGCTCGCCGGTTCGGGCGATAGTGTCTCCTTCGCCGACATGTGTTGACGCAACGCCCGCAAATGTCCCGCCTGTATCGGTGCCCGCGAATGTATTTTTTGCACTCGCTACGTGCGTATTCGACTGAACAACCAATCTATTTCCGTTACCATCGATCGCCGCCGGCACGTCGTGTTCTTCGAGCTTGGCAATACCGAAATCGAGAACCTTCACCGTGTAGCCGCCACGTTGATTTGGTTCGAGCCAGATGTTGTCGGGTTTTAGGTCGCGGTGAATAATGCCCTGTAAATGAGCTTCGTGAACGGCGGAGCAAACCTGTTCGAGAATATCGAGCGTCCACGCGACGGGCAGATTCTTCTCTTCGTCCAATATCTCGCCGAGCGTACAGCCGTCGAGATATTCCATCACGAGGTACGCGACCTGGCCGTCTTTCGTCTCGGCAAAGCCAAAGTCGGTGACGTTCACCACATTCGGATGCCGTAGACGTCCTGCAGCACGGGCTTCGCGTCGAAAACGTTCGACAAACTCCGCTCGCTGCATGAATTGCGGAGCAATGATCTTCACCGCGACAGGCCGTTCGGTGCCGAGGTGCGTCGCCAGATAGACGGTTCCCATGCCGCCACGCCCAAGCTCGCGGGTCATCTGGTACTTGCCGTCCAGCGTTTGTCCTGTAAAATCAAGATCTGACATTTGAATTAGCCTATGTTCTCGCTTTCGCGTTGCTCTTGCAAGTAATTACGTTCGACCGGGCGATTTGTTTGTTAATTTATTGCAATGAATTGTTAAGAAAGAAAGTCCGCCGCATTCGGAGCAGTTGATACTTTGCAATAATTTTGATTAACTCTTTGGTTTGCTTTTGTGAGTCTTATGAGTAACGCATTGATAGATCATTTGGGTACGTTTTCGGAAAGTGAGTGGCTGGCGGCGGTCGAGGAATTGCTGCCACATGTGCATGAGGTTGACCGGAATGCTTTACAGATCTGGTTTCGGTTCTACCCGCTTAGTTTGAAGCAGTTTATCGACTCCGGTGAGAACCGTGATGAAACCCTGCACGGCATTGCGATGCAGGGCGAATTCGAGCTGGCAAGCCAAGTCGCGGCCTCGCATCACTTCCTGTACGGCCATCGTTTCTGGCCAAAGGCGAAGTGCGTCATCGAGAAGCTCGCCGACGAATACAAGGGCCAGCCGGACAGCCTGGTCGAACTCGTCAAGGAAGTTTCGATAGCTGTTGCCGAGAAGAAAAAGGTCGACCGGTCGCTCACCAATGCCATCGCCGCCGTCGGCCTGATGACTCTGAATCAGGTCGGCGTTGACGCATTCAAGGCTGCAAGCGGCGATGTCGAAAAGGCTTCGAAGGCGATGTCCAAGTCACCGGATGCCATCGTCGCCGAGCGTGCGAAGGACGATTCGCAGGGGATGTTCGGATTCCTACGGACGATCGACAAGCAGTTCTCGGTCGCTTACTCGGGTACGCACTCGGGCAAATTCAACCTGGTGTGCGACGAAGAGATCGCCTCAGCCTCGCAGAGAGACACTTCACGCGACTGGAAGGCGGGCGATTCACGGTGTTGGGAAGGCCCTGTGCCGATCGAATGCACGGCTGCCTCATGCGGCACATGCTGGGTCGGCGTGCTCGGCGGAAAAGAGAAGCTGACCGAAGTAGGCCGCCGCGAACGCCGCCAGATGAAGGTCTTCGGCTACAACCAACCTGAGGACGAACGCCCGTTCATCCGACTCGCCTGTCAGGCACGTGCCAGCGGCAATGTCACCATCGTCATTCCGCCCTGGAACGCCGTCTTCGGCAAAAA
>JANNWQ010000048.1:0-1817 GCA_031408595.1 Acidobacteriota bacterium
GCATCGAGCCGTGCCGACATGTCATTGAATGCACTTACAAGGATCGCGAGTTCATCCTCAGCCAGAACATCAACGCGATGACCAAAGTTTCCCTTCGCGATCTCACCTGCTCCCTCCGCAAGTGCCCTGATCGGCGCCGTCAGACCGCGCGCAACGTAAAATGCGATCCATGACGACGCGAACATCAGCAGAAATGTAAGCACGCCGAGCGTCAGCAAACCGATGCGTCGGATGGTGAATTGCTCCTGGCCGAGGCGGTCGAGTTCGTTGAGCGACTCGTCGGCGATCTGACCGATATTTGCCGTCGTGATCGGATCCGGCACGATCAACAACCGCCTACCGCCCGACATTGGTGCAACCGCAGCATCCAGGCCTTTGCCATCAGTGAAAGTTACTGCATTATTTTCACCGCTTCTAAACAGATCAATCATCGAGCCTAGCTCCGATGCAAACTTTTCGTCCCCGGGCATTTCACTCGAAACTCTACTACCATCCGGCAACGACAGCTCGATATATGAAAGACGCCCATCCGCCGCTATCCTAGATAGGATCGGCGCCGAAGGCGTTCGTTCGTCGAAAGAATCGACCAGCATTTTTGCCGTCGCGACCATACGAAATTGCCGATCCGCCGCAGAATTCCGCTGAAGTTCACGTGCACTACGAGCAACATTCTGCGGCATCTGCGAGAACCAACGCTCAAGCGCCCGGTTCATAAAAAGATACGAGAAAACCGCCATCGCGATGATGGGGAGCAGGCTGACAGCGAAGAAATAGATCAACAAACGAGTCTTGATCTGCGCACCAAGCTGGAAGGTTCTCCTTTCGCGAATGAGCTTGATAATGCTCCGCAGGAAGATGAACGCGAAGATTATAAACGCAACAAAATTTAGTGACGAGAGGGCATACAAGAGAAGAAGGTCGCTCGAAGATTCGATGGTGAAGGTTTTCCAGAGATTGGTCGACTGCAGAATGATCAGCAAGGCCAGCGACGCGACCATCAGCGTCCCGATGACCCAGGGTGTCTTACGTCGCTTTGGTTTGCTCAGCTCGTTCTCCACGTGTGAGAGTTTAGCATAAGATGCAACACCTTAACTTCGTGCCCTTCGTGTCTTCTCTTTGTGAACTTTGTGATTAAAAGACCCATTTATCACAGAGGACACAAAGGGAAGACACAAAGCTCACAAAGAAGAAATGGCCTGTCTAAGCACCTCTCAAATTGTTCCTATCCTCGGCTTTCGTTATTATCGAACCCGCGACAAAATGAATAAACTCTTTATTAACGAATCAGGCCAGCTACGCAGCGGTTGGCGGGCGGCATTTTTTCTTGTCGTTTTCCTTTTCTTATCGGCACTGATGATCTTTGGGGCTCTTGCCGTGATCGCGACCTTGCCCTTTGGTCAGTCAATTACCGGCTTTCTGCCATTGACGATCCCTTTTCTGTTCTCGACCGTCGTCGCGGTGTTGCTCGGTTGGTTGTTTGGGAAGAAATTCGACGGCGTGCCGTTTAGTGCTCTCGGGATTTCACCCCGTAAAGGCTGGTTGAAGAATCTTGTTTTTGGCTGTCTGGTTGGTGGAGTAGCGTTCTGTTCGGCAGTTATCATCGCCGTAATGGCTGGCGGGATGAGCCTGGCTAGAAACGATACATCAGCCGCGTCGGCAATCTCGATCACGCTGCTAACAACGTTAGTCATCTTCGTTGCCGGAGCCGCTTCTGAGGAAACGCTCTTTCGCGGTTATCTTTTGCAGACATTTACGAGGGAAAAGGCTATCTTCATCGGCGTCGCTTTTACATCGTTGCTGTTTGCGTTTGCACATAA
>JANNWQ010000049.1:0-1670 GCA_031408595.1 Acidobacteriota bacterium
TGAGAGTGGCGAGCTGGTTTTGATCGGTGCTACCACGGAGAATCCGAGCTTTGAGGTGATACCGGCATTGCTTTCGCGGCTAAGGGTATTCGTGCTAAATGAATTCTCGGACGATGAAATGGCCGCGATCATTGACCGAACAGGTTTCGAACTCCCGCCGGAAGCCAAGCAATGGCTAGTCGAAATGGCGAACGGCGACGCTCGTCAGGCGATCACGATGATCGAGAATACGTCTCGGCTCTACGACGCGATCACGCTGGAAACGCTCAAGGAGACGCTGCAGTCGAAGTCTCTTCGCTACGACAAAAAAGGCGAGGAACACTACAACATCATTAGTGCGTTCATCAAGTCGATGCGGGCATCCAAACCTGACGCCGCGATGTACTATCTTGCCCGGATGCTCGAATCCGGGGAGGATCCTAAATTCATCGCCCGCCGAATGGTGATCTTCGCTTCCGAAGATATCGGCCTCGCCCAGCCGACGGCGTTGGTTGTTGCAAACGCTGTATTTCAGGCAGTTACGACGATCGGATTGCCTGAGTGCATCCACAATCTGGCCCATGGCGTTGGCTTTCTTGCAAACGCGGCAAAGGACCGCTCGGCGACGAACGCGATTGGAGAGGCGATGGAAGACGCCAATAAGTTCGGCAATTTGCCAGTTCCAATGAAGATCAGAAACGCTCCAACGAAACTGATGAACCAGATCGGCTACGGCAAAGACGAAGGCAACGACCCCGACGGCGACCTGATGCCGGAAAAGCTGCGGGGGCGTAAGTATTTCGAGTAGGAAAGATTCACCACAGAGGCACAGAGCACACGGAGGAGACCAACCATGAATATGATTTTTGTGATCGCGACCGTTTTAGTTTTGGCGACCGGCCTGTACGCGCAAACCGATAAAGACGTAGTTTCGACCCGCGAGATGGACCGTATCAACTGGATGGAGTTTCGCGACGTTGTGCCTTCCAAAGTAAAGACCGTACTTTTGCCCACAGGGACGCTTGAGCCACACGGAGTGATTAATAATGGTGCCGACAACACCGCGCCGTTTGCCATGGCAAAGACGATCGCGCGGCGGACCAATGCATTCATTGCTCCAACCCTGCCGTATGGGATCACAGGCTCCATGGAGGCTTATCCCGGTGCTTTTCAGATCACGGAGGCGGCTTATCGACCGTTTGTTAAGCAAATTCTGGAAGGCCTTGCGAAGAACGGATTTAAGAACATCATCATCATTAACGGTCACGGGGGAGGCCAGACCGCCGTGCTGCAAGCGGTGGCGGCTGAGGTCGCGACGGAGAAAAAAGTACGCACTCTCGTTA
The DNA here is from genome assembly GCA_031408595.1 of Acidobacteriota bacterium. GTDB lineage: Bacteria > Acidobacteriota > Blastocatellia > Pyrinomonadales > Pyrinomonadaceae > OLB17. The sequence continues at coordinate 1,323 of JANNWQ010000049.1, forward strand.
TCAACTGGTGGTCCTTCGCATCCGATGAAACCAAAGATGTCTTTGGCGAGGATGGTGGCCATGCGGGATGGAACGAGACGGCGTTTATTCAGGCGATCGACCCGACGCTCGTTCACCCTGAAAAATACACCGGCCCCGAGATGACGACTGCAAATCCTGCGCCGGGAACGTGGTCGGCGGTTCCGTCGCCTTCGTCCATAATGCTCTATCAAAAAGGCCAAGGTTATCCAAAATTTGACCAGACAAAGGCCGATCTTTATTACAAGAAAGTCACTGACAAGGTTGCCAACCTAATTCTGGATGTCGTTAAGAAGTGGGACATGGCGGGCTTGTAACTTGACGGGAACT
>JANNWQ010000050.1:0-1574 GCA_031408595.1 Acidobacteriota bacterium
AGCCCCTTGGCCTCCAGCGCGCCCGGCCGGAGGTTGTCGACCAGCACGTCGGCGTGGCGCACCATCTCGACGACGCGGGCGTGGTCGGCGGCGACGTCGAAGTCGAGCGTCACGATGTGTTTGCCGGCGTTGACGGCTCCGCGAATGGTTTCGTTTTCGATGACGAAGTTAATTATAGCGATCTCGTCTTCCATCGATATCCAGCTCATCCATTGCTTACCGCTGCCGACCACGCCCCCAACGCCTAGTTTGAAGGGCGTGAGCATCGTGCCGAGAGCTCCGCCGTCTTTGGAAAGGACAATTCCGGTGCGAAGCAAGACTGTGCGAATACCGGCGTCCTCAGCACGACGAGACTCGGATTCCCACGCTTTCGATACATCGGCAAGAAAATTATCACCGGCTGCTGACGACTCAGTTACTTCTTCGTCACCACGCTCACCATAAAAACCGATAGCGGACGATGCGACGAAAACCTTTGGCTTATCTTTCAGCCTCGAGATCGCATCAACCACATTCCGCGTTCCCAAAACGCGGCTGTCGCGAATCGCTTTTTTCTTTTCGTCCGTCCATCGGATGCCGCCGCTGACACTCTCGCCCGCGAGGTGAACGACCGCATCAATGCCTTCAAGCTTCTCAGGCTCGGAGAAGCCTTCCTCGATACTCCACTGAATATGCTTGTCATCCTGCGGCTCCTTACGCGACGCGAGCAGCATCTCGTAGCCCTTCGCCTCGAACGACTTCTGCAATTCCGTGCCGACGAGCCCGCTGGCTCCTGTTATTAAAATCTTCATTTTTGTTCCATTAGTCACCAAGCCGATTCTCGATATCCATTTGTTTGTGAAGGATACGCATCACTTCAATCTCCATCTCCGAGTTTACCCGGAAAAATATAAGATGCGACCCGGCGGCCGTGTACAGGAAAGTTTTCCCGCCGCGGACAAAAACCCTGCCGTCCTCAGGATGCTCGGAAATTTGCTCGATTTCGGCGATGAGCTGATCGTAATACTTTTCTGACTGCTCCAAAGACCAGTTCTCGTAGGTATAATGCCAGATAGAGTTGATCTCAAATTTAGCTTTTGAGGTAAATCGGTATTTCATTTACCGAGGTATTTTTTGTGTAGTTCCTTCAAGTTCTCCTCCGGATCGAACTCGACAAATCCCGACCTCTCGCCTTCCTCGAGAGCCTGTAAGAGCCGGTCTTTCATCAGTTCTTCCCTTTCAAAAGAGCGTAAGGCCGCACGTACAACCTCGCTTGCCGATGCAAATCGCCCGGCTTTGACCTGCTTGCCAATAAACTCTTCAAAATGATCTCCGATCAGTACTGACGTGTTCTTTGCCATACGATTATTATACCAATAGTTGGTATACCCTGCAAGAATTTTGTGAAGTTCTCCGAATGTTAATCCACCCGCTAATGGAGTGGTTCTTATCTGCGCAAATCGTTTTGCACGAATCGAACAAGCATCTTTATTTCGCGTTCGGTCAGCATATTACGGAAAGGCACCATGCCGTTGCCGCCGTTCGAGATGTGGTTGAATATTTGTTCGTCGGTGGCGTATTTGTGTTCGCCGTCG
>JANNWQ010000051.1:0-16249 GCA_031408595.1 Acidobacteriota bacterium
GTCACACTTCCCGACTCCGACCTCATCGAAGAATGGCTAAACCGCTCGACCATCGTCCTAAAACGCCCGATCGACTAGGACACAAACCAATCCGCACCATCACCGAATCGGCCAACAAGCCAACCGGTGATGGTCATTCAACCTCAACAACCCCAAAAGGCGGCCCCCCAAAGGCCGCCTTTCGGGAGCCCCCTTATCGCGTTGACAGTCGGAATACGACCCCTTTTATATAGGAATCGACGAAGCTGTCAACTTTTTGTTTGCTAAATGCATCTATTTCATAGTCTTTGGGGATAATGGTGAAATGATGAAGAAACGCCTTGGATTATTTTTCTTGATGTTATTAATAGGAACGGTTGCTGCCTTCGCTCAACCGGCGGCTGTCACAAGGGGAAGTATGACCCCGACTGAGACGGCTCGGATCGTTAAGGCGTTTACGACGAACGAAGGAGCCTTTCGCGAAGCTTTGACGTCGTACGCGTTCAACCGCTCGGTAACTTTTCACGAGATCGGGCTTGGCGGTAATATAATCGGTACGTACCGGCGAGATTCATTCCTGACATTTAATCAAGCGGGTGACCGGTTCGAAAAAATAATCTTCTTTCCGGTTCCCACGACCGGTCGGGTGACGTCTGAAGATCTCGAAGACATGGGCGGTGTCAATCCATTTGCCCTAGAACCTTCCGCAGTCGACAAGTACAACTTCTCGTACATTGGCAACGAAAAGATCGACGAACTCAATCTATACGTTTTTGAAGTAACACCAAAGGTCATTCCGGATCCGAAGAAATCAAAACTGAGACTGTTCACAGGCCGCGTTTGGGTAGATCAGGACGACCTGTTGATCGTTAAATCCAAGGGAAAGGGCATTCCCGAGACTAAAACCAACAAGTTTCCCATTTTTGAAACATGGCGCGAGAACGTGGACGGCAAATATTGGTTTCCGTCTTTGTCGATCGCGGATGACGAACTCGTCTTTGATAATGGATCAGTTCTCAAGCTAAAGGTAAAGATAAAGTTTACCAACTATCGAGTAGGACGCAGTGAGGTGCGAATTCTGGATGACGATCCGACGCCGACGCCGAGTCCTACGCCGAAGCCGTAGGTTACGCAGAACGATTTGAGATACCGGGACGTGGAGTTTATTCTGCGTTCCGGTTTTCTAATTCACTGCATTTTGTCATCTCGGCGGCAATCGCTTCGCGAGTCAAGAGAAGTAGTTCCATCACATCGTCGGCAGTTTTTCCGGCAGTTGGGATCGGTTCGAGCAGTTTCATTCTTACTTCGCCGGGATACGCTACGCCCGTTCGCTTGCCCATCATCCAGTCAGTGTTGGTGATCGCAACGGGCACGATCGGGGCCTGCATTTGGACGGCGAGGTAAAATGCTCCTTTCTTAAACGGCAAAAGCTCGCCCGGCATCGCTCTTGTTCCTTCGACAAAAAGTCCGAACGAAAACCCCTTCTCCATGAGTGCACGAGCTTTGTTCATTGACGCCATCGCTCGTTCGGGATTAGATCGGTCGATCGCGATGATATTTACAAAACTCATGCCCTGGCCAAAGACCGGGGCTTTCAACAATTCTCTTTTTGCCACGAGGCCCATCTTTCTACCGGCAAAGAAGAAGAGCGTTGCGGTGTCGAGATATGAGCGATGGTTCGATGCGAAAACGTAGGCGGTGTCCGGGTCGAGATTTTCGCCGCCGCTTACGTTTATCGTCGCTCCGCAAGCCTTCATCCAAGTGCTCGCTCCCCATTGTGCCAGTGGATGCAGCCAAGTCCGGCGGTTGAGCAGACCGAAAAATAATAGAGCGGGAGTTGCAACAAAAAGTACCAATGTGCCTGCTACCAACCAACCCCACCAGTATCTAAGTTTTCCGGCGAGCCGCGATTTGTTAGACTTCTTTACAGGAAAGTTTAACAACTTATTTTCGGACAATTCTGAACCGCAGAGACGGGGAGACGCAGAGGGAGCATTTGTATGAATATCTTTCGATTTGGTCGCGGACATCTTATTCGGTTAAAGAATAGCTCGTATTCTGTCTCTGCACTTTCGCGTCTCTGCGGTTTAATTTTACTGCTTTCAGCGGCGATTGTCGCACAAGTGCCGAGCCCCAAGTCGGTTCTCGGATTTTACCCGACCGATGACAAGACCATCGCCGATTGGCGGCAGATACAGGATTATTTCGCCAAGCTCGATAAGGCGAGCAACAAAGTCGCTGTTCGTGAGATCGGCAAAACGACCAATGGCAAGCCTCTGATCGTTGCATTTATCTCGTCAGCCGACAACATCAAGAATCTCGAAAAGTACCGCCGTATCAGTGCTAAATTAGCTGATCCGCGAACAATCCGCGATGAGAACGAACTCAACGATCTCGTAAAGAACGGTAAGACGATCGTCTCGATCTCATGCTCGATCCACTCGACCGAGATCGTCGCTTCGCAGATGTCGATGAATCTTGCGTATGATCTCGCGACGGCAAACGACGCTGAGACCAAAGAGATACTTGAGAACACGATCCTTCTACTTATTCCGTCGTCTAATCCGGACGGCATTGATATTGTCGCTGATTGGTATCGCAAAACGCTCGGCACAAAAAGCGAGGGCACGTCGCCGCCCGAGCTTTATCATCATTACGCGGGTCACGATAACAATCGCGACTGGTTCATGCTCAATCTCGTTGAGACGCAGGCCGTCACGAAGCTGTATTGGCAGGAATGGTTCCCGCAGCTTGTCTTTGACGTGCATCAGCAGGGGCAGACGGGCTCGCGGTTTACGATACCGCCATTTTTTGATCCGCCAAATCCAAGGATATCGCCGTCCATACTTCGCGAGGTGGGGTTGATCGGCTACAAGATGGCGGCCGATCTACAGGCGAAGAACATTTCGGGTGTTGCAACCAATGCGAGCTACGACACGTGGTGGCATGGCGGCTTTCGGTCTGCGCCCTATTACCACAATTCGATAGGCATCTTGTCCGAGGCTGCGAGCGCCAATCTGATGTCGCCTGCAACCATCACGCTCGACGAACTCAAACGCAGCCGTGGCGGACGCGGGCTCGCATCGCCACTCGAAACCGCGACAAATTTCCCCGACGCCTGGCAGGGCGGCGTCTGGCGTCCAGCCGATATCGCACAGATCGAGATGACAGCGTCGCGAGCTTTGCTCCAGATGGGGGCGAAATTTCGCGAGCGCTATCTGAGAAATTTTCATGCTCGTGGCCGCGAGAATCTTTCGCCGAAAGCCGGCGAACCACAGGCATTTATCATCCCGGCGGGCCAGCCGAACGCGGAGACTGTGTCGCGATTTTTAGAGATCTTGATGGCACAGGGAATGGAAGTTTTTGAGATGAAGCAGGAGCTTTATCTGAAGATGGAGCCGACGCAGAGAGATTTTCACGAGATGCCGCTCGGAAGCTTTCTGGTCTTTGTGAATCAGCCACAGAAGAACAATGTACTGAGTTTGTTTGAGAAACAGGTGTATCCAAACCGGCTCCTACCAAACGGCGATGCCGAGGCTCCGTACGATGTGGCGGGCTGGACGCTGCCGATGCAGATGGGCGTCGAGGCGGAGGCCATTTACCAAATAAGGAATTTTGAGACTGATCGGGCTACCCTAAAAAAAGTTGAGAACATCAATCAGGTACGATCCGTGGTCAATCTCCCGCCGGCTAGCACCGCTTTTGCCAAGAAGCCGAATCCTCTTAAGACAGGTCCCAAGATCGGCCTTTACAAAGGTGCCGGAGGCTCGATGGATGAGGGCTGGACGCGGCTTGTACTGGACACGTTTCAGATAGCATTCCGCTCCGTCTCGAACGAAGATATGCGCAGCGGGAATCTCGATCTCGACGCGATGATTTTGCCCGCCGATAGTGAGAACACGATCGTCAACGGCCTCAGTGCCGAGCGTTACCCGGCGGAATTCGCAGGTGGGATAGGTACGGCGGGCGTCGATAATCTTAAAAAATTCGTCGAAAATGGCGGAAAACTTATCTGCTTCGACGATTCATGCGAGATGGTGATCAAACGGTTCGGCCTTCCCCTGAAAAATGTACTGGCCGGTATCAGACGAAGTGAATTTTATAACCCCGGATCGGTCGTAAAGCTAACTGTCGATAAAACGTCACCCCTTGCTCGGGTTATGCGGACTGATGTTGGAGCGTACTTCTCATCCAGCTCAGCCTTCGATGTTTCGGATGCATCCCGCGTACGAACGATCGCTCGTTATGCTGATAAGGACGCCTTGATGTCAGGTTGGATGCTTGGCGAGAAATTTATCAACGGCAAGACCGCACTCGCTGAGGCAAGATATGGGAAGGGAAAGATCATCCTTTTCGCCTTCAGACCGCAGCATCGCGGACAAAGCTGGGGAACCTTCCCGTTTATCTTCAACGCGCTAGAAAATCAGTAGCTTGATCGAAATTCGGCAATTCCTCCGCACGTGCGTACGGGAACTGAGCTGTCTTTGTCAGCGTGTAATAACTGTTCAGGCCTGAGATTCCGACCGCACTGGATGTTTCAAGATTGAGATGGCCATCTTCATTTGCTTGGTCGGGGAGCGAGATTAGTTGAATACTTCCGATGATAAGGGATGTTCGGTTGCGTTCGATCTTGATCTCTTCCTCGAATTTAAGGCCGATTCTTACCGAACTCTCGGCGACAAACGGGGCAATAAATCCATCCAAATACTCTTCAGTTAACCGGCAAGCATCAAACTCTGTCACGTCGCGAGGAAATTTAGCCGATGTATAGTGGGCACGTTCGATTATCTCCGGCGTCACGTGGTTGATCGAATAAAACCCCGTTTCAATGATGTTCTCGTAGGTATCGCGCCGAACGTCCCCGGCAGGTCGCACGTTCATGCCGATAATTGCCGGGTCACTTCCAAGATGCACGACCGAACTGAAGATCGCGAGGTTCGTTATTCCGTCCGATGAGATCGTGCCGACAAGGTTGGCGGGTTTTATGCCGGTAATTGAGTTAATGAGGTTTAGGCGGTAAATGCGTTCGAGATCGGCGATCTCTGTGTTTCTAATCAGCATAATTCTTGGCAAGCTGTCTATCGCATTTTTTCCAAAACGAAAAAAATGAAGGGTAATATCCGGCCACATCGAACATCCAGTCGCGAGGCTCTGCCGTACCGATGTAATGGTTATTGAGCGGATGCTCCTTGTAACGGTAGTCAACGAGGCCGTATTGTGCAACGAGATCCGAAAATTCACCTCCGTAGATCTGGACGTTATCGATGTTCTGGCTCAGACCCAGAATGAACTGAACGACCTTGTTTGAAACCGGGTAATCTCGAAAATGCGACGGTTCAAGCAATAGGATTCGATTTGCCATTAGGTTCACGTTCCACCATGGGTCGAGGTTGTAACTGTTGTAGATCAATGTCGGAAGCGAGTGCTCGATAGTGAGGCCACGTGTTTTGGGCAGTATTGTCTCAAGATTCGGCGAGGCATTTGTCAATAGCTCGTCGGGAATCTCATTGAATTCGAGATCTTCGTAATCTGCGTCGAGAAACGTTCCGCCCTGCGCGGTATGACAATACCGATTAATGTTCTCCTGATTCGCGTAATACTTCTTGCTGCTTGAGGTGCCGGCAACCCATTGCCAGCTGAGGGCATTGCTCGCCCAGTCGCCGTCGATCAAGTGATAATACATCCACCGAGCCGGGACGAGCCAGTGGCGTTGTCCGACGTTGCAAGCGATCGATGCGATGTACATTCTGACATGATTGTGAATGTAGCCGGTTTCGTAGAGGCCGGAGATCGCTTCGTCGACGGCAGTGATGCCTGTCGACGCAGTGACGACCGATTCCGGCATTTCGCGATTCGTCATCTTGGCCTGCGGCCATCTTAGATCGTCGCTGATCTTATCCAGTTTGACCTGCCATGTCCGCTGATAATATTCTCGCCAGGCTAGTTCCTGAATGAACTTCTGGATCCGCTTTGGATCGTAACCACGATTCAATACACTCTCAAGAACCATCCGGGTCGATATCACGCCTCGCGAAATGTAGGGCGAAAGGCGTGTGACCGCACCATCGATAAAGTTTCGCGTCGATGCATACTTTACCGGATCGACCTGATCGACGCGCGAAAGAATACTTTCTAGGTCAGTGGGAAATAGATCGAGATCCTGATTCATGAAAGGCAGCATGAGTTTGGCCACTTTGTTGCTATGAATTTAGTTCGTCCACGCGGCCGTGCCGGTTTCAGTCGAACGAAGAAACGCTACGTTCAAAAATCGCGTTTCTGCTATTATTGTTAAATGAAACTGCGTTGTCTCGTTGTAATCTTTGCCGTTTTTGCCCTCTCTTTTTCAAAAGTTTTCGCCAACGAGTATTTTCGCCTTGCCCAAGAGCCGCTGATCCGCATCGGCTTGGCTACGAATGCCGGCTCGGTGACCATCACGACTGGTGATTCTTCACTTGTTGCGGTCAGTCCGGATGAACCATCAAGGTTTCTAGCGAGCACGCGTGTTACCGTTTCGGCACGTGCCTATCGGCCGCCTGAGGTCGAGAATTACCGTATCGAATTTCAGAATCTTCCAACCCAGAACGATGCCAATGATCTGGCGAAAGATATTCGCGACGCTGTCGGCGACTCTGCCATTGTGAGTCTCGACCCTGCGTCAAACACATGGAAGGTCTGGGTGGGCTCGGTCAAATCGACGAGCGAAGAGGCGGACGAATTAAAAGCGAAACTGGCAGTTAAAGATTTTGAAGACGCCGTTACCGTTGTCGAGAAGAAGACTGTTGTTTCCGAAGACGCGGTCGCGCTGTCACAGCAATTAAAGACGGCAGGGAAGAGCGAAGTACGCAGTTTGATCAAGACGACCGGCTCGACCGCGACGACGGTGACCGGTGGGATCGATCCGAACCTTCGCGAGGTGATCGTTAGTGGACCAAGCGAGCCGGCGAAGTATTCGTCGTTGAAATCCGTATCTTTCGGCTCGGTCAACGAGCGGATGAATCCGGTCAGACTTAACGGCAAGGCATATCGCGGCAAATTAGAGGTATTTGTTAATGCCAAGGGGTCGCTCACGGTCGTCAATGTAGTTCCGCTCGAAGAATATCTCTTGGGCGTTGTTCCTGCCGAGCTTGGTTTGCCGCAACTCGAGGCTCAGAAGGCACAGGCCGTGGCCGCTAGAACATATGCCATCGCAAATATTGGCGGCTACGGCCGTCAGGGATTTGATATGGTGCCGACCGTTTGGTCGCAGGTTTACAAAGGAGTGTCGATCGAGAACAAGATGGGGACGCAGGCCGTACAGCAAACCCGCGGCATCGTTGCGACCTATCAGGGCAAACCGATAACTGCATATTACACCTCGACTTGCGGCGGGCGAACAGAAGATGGCGGCAACATTTTTGACAAGGGCGAGCCTTATCTCAAAGGCGTAGAATGCTCCCTTGAGGGTCGGAGGCATTTCGAGCCATTTCTGATCAAGACGAGTCGGACTCCCGCGAAGCTTCGTGATGAAGGAAATCTTGAGCTTGTCCGATTGATGTCGCTGCTAGCTTCAAACAGCTTTCAACTTTCGACCGGGCAAATGACCGATGATTGGTTCGATGAAGTGCCGACCGAGAGCGAGATGTCGAACTGGCTGAATAATCTTGCCGGGAAATTTGGCAAGACATATCCGAACGTAAACCGCGACACCTCAAAACCGGCTGAACTAGCCCGCATCATCGCGAGCTTCATTTATGCTCCCGGATATGCCGACACGATGCTGAGCGAGTCGGATATCACTTATCAACTGGCATTTGATGACTCGGCCGAGGTCCCGAAAGAACGACGTGCGGATCTGGCGGTTTTGCTCCGCGACGGCTACTTTACATTGCATCCTGACCTTACGCTGAAGCCAAATCGGCCGTTTACGCGTGCCAGAATGTTGCGGCTTATTCGTCAGATCTACGAAAGGAAGAAGTGGATGCCAGAAATTCTTACTGGAGAAGCCCAACCGACGGCGGACGGTAAGCTTGTGCTCAAGAGTGGTAAGACCCAACGACAACTCACAGTCCGACCAGATGTTTTTTTGTTCAGACAGTTTGGCGAAACGATGTATCCCGTTCGCGAGGCTGCACTGATCGGTGGCGAAGACGTTCGCTATCAACTCGACGCTCTCGGTGCCGTCAAGTACCTTGAGATCAAGCCAAGCGAAACGCCGACCACGGCCGAAAAGATGTCGCCGTGGGTTTATTGGAACAAGCCCGTCGCGGCGTCGGCAGTTCAGTCGCGACTCTCTCGCTATGTTCGTGGGATCGGTACGCTCTATGATATTAACGTCAAAAAGGTAGGCTATTCGCGACGTCCCATTGAATTAGAGATCATCGGTTCGAACGGCGTTAAAACGTTGAAGGGAGGCAAGATACGTTCTGCATTGCGGCTTCCCGAACAGCTGTTTGTTATCAACAAACGATACGCAGGCAATTCTGTCTCGAGCTACATTTTCACGGGCCGCGGCTGGGGCCACGGCGTCGGAATGTGTCAATATGGAGCCTTTGGCCTCGCGAAAATGGGCGTCAAATACGATGAGATCATCAAGCACTATTACACCGGCGTAGAATTGACCCAGTCGTACTAGAGGCATACCTTTCACAAAACATTTTATTGACTAAGTGGCTATAAACATTGTTTAATAGCTATGGCGTCTCAGTTGTCTTTCCCGCCTTAGCTTCGTTCATTTCCGACCGCTCAAGCCCGTAGATGAAAATCCTGTTTGGTTTCTTCCTATTTCTGTGTCTCAGTTTGAGCACAGCCGTTTTCGGCCAGTATCGCTTTGATAACTGGACCACCGACAACGGCTTGCCGCAGAATGGCGTGCGCCAGATCACACAGTCGCCGGAGGGGTATCTTTGGTTCACAACGTTTGATGGTCTGGTAAGATTTGACGGCGTTCGATTTACGACATTTAACAAGAGCAATACTAAGGGCATCATCAATAATCGTTTTACCAACATTTATGCAGATAAAGACGGAACGATCTATGCGACGACGATGGAGGACGGCATCCTTACGATCTATCGCGATGGTGTCTTCTCGTCTATTCCTTCGGAAGCGGTCCCTGGGCATTACATAGGAAAGATCGAGCCTGGGCTGGACGGGCGATTGCGTTTTCTAAGTGAAGACGATGATCGCAAGTCGAAGAGTTGGTACCGTCTCGAAAACGACAAATTTGAGTTCATTGAGAAAGAGGCGCGTTTTGATGCGGACGCTACGATCACGGGGAAGCACGGAGCGAATTGGGTCGTGACGCGTTCAGGTATTACGGAGATCCGAGGAGAAAGCAAGTTCTACGTTCCGCTTGACTTAAGCCGGCTAAATTTTCAGCCGAATATTTTCGAAGATAAGGATGGTTCACTGTGGTTGGGCGAGAATTATGTCCACCGCATTCGAAGCGGAGAGATCAAGACATTTGATGAGAGCGACGGGCTGCTGCAGAACTCTATCTATCACTCGTTTTGGCAGGAGGCCGACGGGAGCATATGGTTATCGAGCGGCGGGGCATCGACGGTTGGCGTCGGGCTGGTTCAGATCACAGGCGACAGCATCTCGCTGTGGGGCAAGAACGAGGGACTTGGGAATACATCGATAGCGTCTGTCTATAACGATCGTGAAGGTACAACATGGCTAGCTACTACAAAAGGGCTTAGCCGACGACGCAAACAGGTCATTCAGGGCTACAGTACGCAGGATGGGCTTATCTATTCCGAGACCTATCCGATGTATCGTGACAGCAAAGACACGGTCTGGATCGGCACGAGCAAGGGCCTTAGCCTTTACCGAGACGGAAAATTTGAGCCCTACGAACTCACGCCACTCGATCCGACCGTCCCTACCAAGATCCAGTGGCGGCCGGGGCTGATGTCCGTGCAATCGCTTTTCGAGGACGATAAGGGGAAGATGTGGGTCGGAGTGAATGGCGGCATCTTTCTCGTTGAAGACGGCAAAGCTGAGATGCTGATCGAGGGCTACCATGTCCATGCTATCAGGAGTGACCGGCACGGCAATATATGGGCAGCGACCAACAGAGGCTTATTGCGATACAACGATTACCGGGTCACAGCCGAGTATACCGTCAAGGACGGATTGCCGAATGACTTCATGACCTTGGTATTCGAGGACTCGAAGGGCGTAATGTGGTTCGGTGGATCCGGCGGCCTTAGTAGATTCGAAGACGGTAAATTTACCAATTTTTCAACCAAAGACGGTTTGGTTGGTAATTACGTCCGAACGATCTACGAAGACGCGGACGGTATTTTTTGGATCGGCACGTACGACGAGGGAATGAGCCGTCTTAAAGACGGTAAATTCTTTAACTATAAGGAAGAGAACGGCCTTTACAACAGTGGTGTTTTTGCTATCGAAGAAGACGCGGCCGGATTCTTCTGGATAAGCTCGAATCGAGGCATTTATCGCGTCAAGAAGCAGGAACTTCATGATCTGGCCGACGGTAAGATCGCAAAGATCAACAGCGTCGGCTACGGCAAGGCTGACGGCATGCTTTCGAATGAGTGCAACGGCGGCCGTCAGCCTGCGAGTCTCAGGACGGCGGATGGCAAGATCTGGTTCCCGACTCAGGAGGGGATCGCGGTTGTCGATCCGGCAGCCGAACTTCCAAATCCCATGCCGCCCCGTGTTGTTGTCGAAGAAATACTATCCGAACGGCAGCTGATCGATTTCAGAGCACTAGCCGTTATCGAGCCGGGCAATAAAGACATTGAGATCCACTACACGGGTATCAGTTTGATCAAATCGGAGCAGATAAAATTCCAATACAAGCTTGAAGGTCACGACGTCAACTGGATCGATGCCGGTACGAAACGCACTGCCCACTATTCGTATTTGCCGCCGGGCAACTACACATTTCACGTGCGAGCCGCCAATAGCGACGGCGTCTGGAGCGCGCAGAATGCGACCGTCAAGCTCGAGATGTCGCCGTTCTTTTATCAGACAAAGCTGTTCATGGTGATCAGCGTTTTGATAACCGCATGTCTGCTTTTCATAGGCTGGAAGGTCAGTGTTCGCCAACTCAAGCAGAGCGAGAAGAAACTGTCGCGGCTAGTTGCCGAGCGTACAGCAGAACTCGCGAAAGCGAATGAGAATCTACATGCCCTCGCCAATTCCGACGGCCTTACCAAGATCGGAAATCGTCGGCGATTTGAGAGTTTTCTGCTCGACGAATGGCATCGGGCTGTTCGCTTTAAGACCGAGATATCATTGATCATGATCGATATCGATCATTTCAAGCTTTACAACGACACGTACGGGCATCAGGCAGGCGATGAATGCTTGCAACGCACGGCGGAGGCATTTGCCGACGCGATCAAGCGGCCGACGGACCTGGTTGCGCGTTTTGGCGGAGAGGAATTCGCGATCGTTCTTGGGGGTACAGACGCAGTCGGAGCGTTGCAGATAGCTGAAGAAGCCATCGCAAATTTACGTGAGCTTCGAATACCTCACACTGCATCGGCGACGAGCGAATTCCTTACTGTAAGCGCGGGGATCGCGACGATGTTCGGCAAATTTGAACTAAGCGAGATCGACCTCATCGAGGCCGCCGACCGGACGCTCTACATGGCCAAAAATGGTGGGCGTGACCGTATTCACGCTTACGATCACATGTCAGGATATTCGCACGAGGCAAACCCGCTTGCCGCGACGCACGTTGATCGTGTCGACGCTACAGGACCGGCCTTACATTGAAATCAACCAGTACCAACTCGCGTGTACCAATAAGCCCAGAGTATCAGCATTCCCTGGAGTGGCAGGCGAAACCAAAGCATCAGCGAGGGGATAGTCGGATAGAGTTCCGGGTGGGTCGCCATGTGGATATTTGCCGGAAGAACCGCGATGAGTAAAAGGATCAACCCCCACGCTGCGTATTGACTGACCTGCGGTATCAAAAGTCCGACGCCTAGTATCACTTCCGCGATGCCGCTCAATATCACCAGCGTGTATGGGAACGGCAAGTACGGCGGCATGATCGACAGATAGAATTTCGGGTTAATGAAATGATTCGCTCCGGCGGCAATGAAGAGAATGCCGAAGATGATCTTTGTTACAAGTTTTAAGGTCTCCATAAGTTGTTGACCTCAAGAGTATATCGTTGTCTGACGGAAATGGTGTATATTGTCGGCATGAAAAGGTTAGTGCTTGCTTTGATCATCCTGGCCGTATTTTGCGTATCTTCGTTTGCGCAAAAGACTGAGGCCGCTAAGGTTGAGCTCGGCTCGAATACCGCAAAGAACGGTTTCAAGAACGAAGATGAGATACGCGACAAGTTCAACAATTGGCGTGTCGACGAAGACGCTCGCGTTTGGCTGGCGGCGATGAATTATAAGGTTGCTGAGATCGAGAGCGTTACTGCCGCAAAGCCGCACGGCGAAAAGGCCGATGTCGAGGTGCGGATCAAAACAAAGTTGGGCGAGAAGGACGAGGGGATTTCGATAAAGCTAGTCAGTAGCCCGACCGGCTTCAACCAGATCGACAAACGCTGGCTCGCAACCTACGCAAAGATGTGGAAAATGCCGGTCGAGGTCAGTACGGCTCTAAGATCTTTTGTTGGCGAAGTACCGCCCTCCAAGGCTGGTCGAGACCCGAAGCGAATGTATCTGAACGAACTCGATCCGGCGACGCAGAAAGCGGTAGTTGATTTCTTTACGATAAACAAGGACGAGATCGTATCAGATCTTTTTGCGGGCGATGGCCTTCATGCGGCCGGCTGGGTGATGGTTGCGTTTAAGGCGACGGATAAGCCGCGTTGGATCATTCGCTCGTCAGCAGATACGATAAAATTCTGTAGTGAAGGAAAGGTCGAGATCACCCGCACCGGCAACCTAAAGATCGGCCGCGTCACAATGCAGCGAAAAGGCGGCGATGGTGGGCGTGAGACCGCGAAGCAATTGCAATTTAAGATCAATCCTGTCCAACTATTCGACGCAAAATGAGATTTTCGAAGCAACAAATTGGGGGAGCCGTTCTTATTTTATTTCTGATTTCGCTGTTTTCGGTGATACGGTTCTATATTACGAATTGGCCACCTGTTTGGTGAAATATACTTAAATGAACCGAGTCGTCCTTACTCTCCTGTTATCCGGAACTCTGATAGGCGTGATGAAAGTCTTACTTTACTTCCTTCCGCTTAATCTTTTCCCCTGCACCTTGAGCACGCGACTCGTAGCAAACGTTCAAACATTCTGTAGTTTAGGAGACGTTCATGGAACTCACCCTTACGGAGATGCACGGCTAACAACGGTTGGTGAGGTCGTACACGTAATTGTTACATGGTTCCTGCCGCTCGCTCTTTCAGTTTTTCTCGTCTCTTACAAAAGTAGCCGCCGTGCGCTTCGCGATGAAAACGCGACTAATGCCTAATCTAGTCGATAAGCTTCGCATCCATCGTGATCTCTGCCTTGAGCAGCTTTGAGATCGGGCAGCCGGCCTTTGCGTTGTTCGCGGCTGTCATGAACGCGGCCTCGTCGGCTCCGGGGATCTTGGCGGTGACGTCGAGATGAACTTTGGTTATGGCAAAACCGTCTTCGAGCTTTTCGAGACGGACGGCTGCGGTCGTATTAATGCTGTCGGCGGTCATGCCTGCCGCTCCGAGCTGGCCCGACAATGCCATCGAGAAACAGCCCGAGTGCGCCGCTGCGATCAGCTCTTCCGGATTGGTCCCGATGCCGTCCTCAAAACGCGTGCTGAACGAATACTGTGTGTCCGACAAAACGCCGCTGTCGGTCGTGATCTTCCCGCCGCCTTCCTTAATGCTGCCGTTCCACACGGCTGATGCTTTACGTAACATAATTATTTATTTCCTCCGATAAATTCGATGTAATGAGTTTAACACGACGGAATTTAACGGCTAAACGTGCGGCTCACCCTGTAAGGATCCAACCATCGAACGGCGACCGGCACGGATGTGGAATAATTTTTCTCATTGTGTATGGGTTCGAGCCGAGTTTGCAAAGCAGCTTCTAGCCGATAGCTACCAGCCGCGAGTTAAACTGTCTCCTTACGAATATATAGCGAAACTCCCGGCGGGTCTAATATCTGTGCTAACCTTTCTTCATCTGTGGTTGAAACCGCTGTGAAGCCAATGATTTACGCCATTTCCGGGCCGACGTGCTCGGGCAAAACTGCGCTTGGCGTCGAGCTTGCCTTGCGAGCCGGCGGCGAGGTGATCAATTTCGATTCAGTACAGATCCACAAAGAGATCGAGATCGCGACGGCGAAGCCGACCGAGGAAGAAATGCGTGGTGTGCCGCATCATTTGATCGGATATGTCGATCCGAATATCAACTACAATGTTGCGGATTGGGCTAATGACGCGGCAGCGAAGATCGTTGAGATCGAATCGCGTAATGCCGTGCCGATCTTGGTCGGAGGCACCGGGTTTTATTTGCGAACGTTGCGACAGCCGCTGTTTGACAGTCCGAAAACTGACAGCCGGCTTCGCGAACGAATAGGTGCGATCCATCGGAAACGCGGTGCCGAGCATCTTCACCGAATGCTCACACGCGTAGATCCCGGGATCGCGGCGAAGCTCCAGGTTCGTGACTATGTTCGTGTTATTCGCTCGCTCGAGGTCTTTTTTCAGACCGGCGAGCGGATCAGCGATAGACAGCCGCTTCGAGCCGAACCGCCGGAATTTGCCTCGCGTGTGCGGCTCTTTGTCCTGAATCCCCCTCGCGACGTGCTTTATGAAAAGATCAACGCACGTACCGAAGCTCATTTTGCCAACGGCCTCATCGATGAGGTAAAGCAACTACTTGCGGATGGCGTTAGTGACGGTAACAGCGCACTCGGTGCTCATGCGTACCGGCGGGTGTGCGAATATCTTCGCGGCCAACGTGATCTGGCGTCGGCCATACAGAAGTCGAAACAGGATGTCCGCAACTATGCGAAGCGGCAATTGACATGGTTTCGAGGCGAGGAAGATGTAACGTGGCTTGACGGTTTTGGTGACGAGGAGCGTGTAAAACACGAGCTTTTTCGGCTGATAGGCGAGGCATGAGACGGTGGTGGGTCAGATTGAAATTACTTGCAGTTTTCTTCTTTGTGACCTTCGTGTCCGCCCTTTGTGGCCTTTGTATTAAAGGGCTTTTTTCAACACAGACGTCACAGAAGCGAAGACACAAAGATCACAAAGAACTCAAACATACCTAGTCCTCATAAGACAAAATTCTTGTTACCGTCAATATTCTGTTATAATTTGGTCACTTACTCACTGTGTGTTACTGGAATCGAGGATTCGTTATGGAAAAGCAGGCTGCTCAGAATATTCAGGATGCATTTTTAAACTCGGCACGGCGCGAGCGCGTCCCGGTCGTCATAAATTTGCTTCAGGGCTCGACCTTGTCGGGACGCATTAAGAGTTTTGATAAATTTTCGGTTCTACTCGACGTCGGCGGCCCCGATGTCCTCATATTCAAACACGCGATCTCATCGATATCTCAGGAGCGCCGCCCCCAAGCGGAACAGCATTCTTGAAGGGAAAATTCATCACGTTCGAGGGGATAGACGGCAGCGGCAAATCGACCCAATTGCGGATGCTCGCTGACACTCTGCGCGAACGCGGAGTCGATATTCTCGTCACCCGCGAACCCGGCGGAACACCACTTGGCCGCCGTCTGCGTGAGGCCTTCCTTGAAACGGAAGAGACAGTTGCACCGATGGCCGAGCTGCTTTCGTTTGCCGCCGACCGTGCTCAACATGTGGAATTTCTGATAAAACCATCGATAGCTGACGGTCGTGTCGTGATCTCAGATCGATACGCGGATGCCACATTTGCATATCAAGGTGCGGGTCGCGGATTTACCGAACAGCAGGTCAACAGCGTCATTGAACTCGCTACCGGTGGCTTGAAGCCAGATCTCACTCTGTTTTTTGACATTACCGTGGAAGAGGCGATCCGGCGAATGAATCTTCGCGACGAGGCCGACGCCAAGCGGAACCGGATGGACGAGGAGACTGCGGAATTTTACGGACGAGTCCGCGAGTCGTATCTCGGCATCGCGAGTCGGGAGCCTGTGAGATTTAAGATAATCGAGGCCGGACGCTCCGTCGAGGCGATCCATGCGGATGTCGTCGAGATGGTTGCGGAGCTGATAGATGTTTAGCAAGCTGGTCGGAAACGAAGGTGTAAAAGACACGCTGCGGCGACTGATCGCAACCGCGCGTGTGCCAAACTCGCTTTTGCTCGTAGGTGACGAAGGTGTCGGGAAACGGCAGTTTGCAATTG
>JANNWQ010000052.1:0-4876 GCA_031408595.1 Acidobacteriota bacterium
AGCCAAAACTCTCTTCTTCCAACAGACTGAGATAGTCGAGCGGCTCGTCAGCCGTGCCTTCGAAACGGGGATTGAGCGTGTACATCGCTCCCCAACCGAATCGGCTCGTCATCAGCGTTGCGCATACGCTGTCGACGAAGGTTAGTCTCTTGTCTTCGTGGAATGATGGAAGGTTGAATTTTGGTTGTTGCGAAGCGGTGAAACGTTGTGGGCGGTTCGTATTCATACCGCCAACATAACATCGAAATTGTTTCTCGTATATACCTATCCGCCGCTAATGCCGATAACGTCACATAATGCCGTTATTGATGCAAAATGCCGATAATGTCGCAATCCGCCGCTATCGCCGATAAAACTACTAACTGCTAACTAAAAGACTATTAACTGTTAGTAAAAGATCTAATGGACTAACAGTTATTAGTTTTTTAGTTATTAGTTGATAGTTAAATCGCTATCGCACGGCGAGAGACCATTTTTCGTTCACTCTGACCGATTCGGCCGTTCACGATGACCGAATGATTCGGGCTCCGTCATTAGTAACATTCAGTTAAACCTCATTATTACAGCAGTTAGCCCTTTGGCACGCGTCTTGTAAAGAGGATGTCGACGGCGTGTGCCGCAAATTTACTGCCCCAATACTAGGAGCGACTATGAAGATACAAACATTTGGTTTTACGACGACGAGGAGATTCGCAGCAATTGCGATCCTTGCTTCGTTTATTCTTTCAAATGCGTTTGCTGTTGAGACGCTACGTGGAAGCAAGGCTAACAACGCCGTTGTTTCGACCGTGACCGCGAAATATACCACCGATCTTACGAAGCTTGGCCGTGAAGGAAGAATTCGTGAGACGCTGAGCTTTGAAGCCGAGACCGCACGTCTCATCAAAGTGTTGGCTGAAGGTGGTGTTCGCCAGCCGGTCGTCGTTGACGAGGACAAAGCGGTTCAGGAGCAGATCGTCGAACAGGCTGCTCTCCGCATAGCTAAGGGCAACGCCCCGGCTGCTCTCGCTGGCCGCTCGATCCTTAAGATCGAGACCGACAGCCTTTTCTCAACTGCACGTAACAAAGAAGAGGTCGCGACGATCGTCAATACGATCGTCGCCGACGCCGTTGCTTCGAAAGGGCAGACGATCCTCTTTGTTAATGAGCTGACAAATCTTGTCGGTTCTGACGCAGTGAATAACACTCTCTTTTCGGCGATAGCTGAAGGACGCCTTGTCATGATCGGCGGCAGCTCGGCCGCCGCTTATGACGAGCGTATCGAATCACAGCCTGAGATCGCCGCCTTCTTCGCGGGCATCGTGGTCACAGATAGAAAAAATGCCGTCGCAGCGAACGACAACCCGAAAAGTGAAGACCGCGAATTTCGCGGTGACAATGTTTCGCCCGACCTTCGCGACATGATCGCGAGCAAAAGCGGCGACACGCGTATCGACGTTATTCTTCAGGCAAAGGACGCCGAAAACACGGCTCTTCGCTCAATTCTGGCTGACGGCCAGGCACGAGTCACTGACCGTATTGGCGACAGCGACACGCTGGTTGTCAATCTACCGCTTTCAGCCCTCAGCAATCTTTCGACCAGCGGCTTGATCAATTACGTATCGCCTGACCGTGAGATCGCTTCTTCCGGACACATCGAAACGACCAGCGGCGTCGCCAACGTTCGTTCGCAGGCGTCTGGCTATGGCCGGTCTTCGTCATACACGCTTGATGGCAGCGGCGTCGGGATCGCGATCCTTGATTCCGGCATTCATGATGGCCATAAAACATTTTCCGACAGTGGAATTAGTCAAATCGTCTATAAAGGAAGCTTTGTCTCGGGGGACAGCAACACGACTGACGGCTATGGCCACGGAACGCACGTTGCGTCGATCGCGGCTGGAAGTTCGACCCGAAACTCAGGTGCGTATAAGGGAATTGCGGCAAAGGCAAACATTATCAGCCTGAGAGTTCTTAATAATCAGGGTAAGGGCACAACCTCGGCTTTGCTAAATGCTCTGAATTGGATAATCTCCAACCGAAGTACATACAACATCCGCGTAGCGAATTTGAGTCTTGGTACACCGTCCATCGACACCTGGACAAACGACCCGCTTTGTAGAAAGGTCCAGGATCTGAACTACTATGGCGTTCTCGTCGTCGCGGCAGCCGGTAACCACGGAAAAAATGCGTTAGGCCAAAAGGTATATGGCCAGGTCCACTCGCCGGGCAATGATCCGTCAGTATTGACGGTCGGTGCGAGCAACGGGCTCGGCACTGACACCAGAAGCGACGACATAATGGCAACCTACAGCTCGCATGGGCCGACTCGCAGCTACTATACGGACGCGACCGGTCGCCACTATGACAATGTCATCAAACCGGACATTGTTGCACCAGGTAATAAGATCATTGGGGCGAAGGGCAAGGATTCGAGCCTTCTTTATGTCAACAACCCGTCTTTGACCAACTCTACGCTCAACATTTCTGGCGAGGACAACGACATGATGTATCTTTCAGGAACATCCATGTCAGCACCGATGGTGTCAGGTGCTGCGGCCCTGCTGTTCGAAATGAATCCGAAGCTGACGCCGACGATGGTCAAGATGATTCTCGAATATACGGCGCAGCCTCTGAATGGCGTTAATATGCTTGAGCAAGGCGCAGGTCAGTTGAATATCGACGGTGCGGCAAAACTCACAAGGACATATAAGTTCAATTTCAGTGGCGATTTTGACGACTATACACAAGGAACAACGCTTCTACAGTCAGGCATCAGCTTCCCGACAGCTTCCAGTTCGATAGGCGGCTACTCGTTCCCGTGGGCGCAGGGAATTCTGACAAACCACACATTTCTCAAAGGCCAGGCTCTCGCGGATAAGTTCCAATATGTATATTACGAGTATTATTGGTTCGAGGACGGCGTCAGCTACAACGGCGACGACCCATATCTAAATACTTCGCGATACACGTCCGGCGTGACAATGTACAAAAACGTCCTCACAAGCAACGGTACGGCAATGGGCGGCGGAAACGTCTTCTTAGCCTCCGGGGTGCTGGTCGGTGACGGCGTGCTTGTCGGCGACGGCGTACTTGTCGGCGACGGTGTTCTGGTTGGTGACGGCGTACTCGTCGGCGACGGCGTACTTGTCGGCGACACCTGGTCACAGACCATTCTGGTCGGCGGTGACAATACGCCAGCAATGCAGTAAGTAGCAAATAAATATAATAAGGAGGATAAAACAATGCTACTCCAAACTACTGCAATGATAAACGAAACACCGCGATACGAGATCGCACCGCATCTGATGGTCGCGCCGGATCTGACGAGAGTCACCGAACTGCGACAGGAAGACACAAAGGAAGTGCTCAATTTCCTTAGCTTCAGGCCGGTTCACACGGTTGTGATGGCAAGCTTCATCAACGACAACGGGATCGTGAGCGAGCTAAACCGAGGCAAGTTTTATGGTTACCGTAATGGAAATGGAACGCTCGAGGGAGTTGCTCTGATCGGACACTCGACGCTTGTCGAAGCCCGCTCGGATAAGGCCCTCAAGGCCCTTGCAATCACGGCCAGATCGTCTGAGACTCCAATTCACCTGGTATGGTCAAATGGAAACGCGGCCGAAACATTCTGGCAGCATCTGACCGACGGCTTGACTGAGCCTCGCCTGACCTGTACCGAAAATTTGTTCGAGATCGCGTTTCCCTTCGCTGTTCAGAAAAGCGAATGGCAGATCGAGAACGCTACGATGGAGCATCTTCTGCCGGTCGCTGAGGCTCAGGCCGAGGTTGCCTTTATGGAATCGGGTGTCGATCCGATGCTCAAGGACCGCGACGGGTTTATCAAACGTGTCGCTCGACGGATCCAGCAAAACCGCGTGTTCGTTGTCACCGATGGTGATCAGCTTGTTTTCAAAGCCGACATCATCGCCGAAACCGAAGATGTTATCTATCTCGAAGGCGTTTATGTCAACGAGAAGTACCGCGGCCGCGGCGTCGGGTCAGAGTGTCTCTCGGTGTTGTCTCTCGAACTGTTAAACCGTACCGAGAATATCTGCCTGCTCAGCAATGTCGATTTTGAAGGCGCACACAAGAGCTTCTTCAAGGCCGGCTACAAAAACACGGACCGCTGCACGACGCTGTTTGTTTAATAAAAGAAAACGCTAGACAAACGCATTGCCAACCCTGATAATAAAGAAGGCTTCTCCCAGCCTTCTTTCTTTTTCAATCGACATTTTTGTCACCCTCCCAAGTACTGACATCCAGAGAGAAAGTTTGCCCGTTTTCCGCGTGAATGGCGGCTCAGCGACGTTCACGGTTAGCAATAAGGCATGGACAGGTCCAAAAACTCCGATCGATATATGATCACGGTGATCGTCGCCGGTTTGGTGAGCGTTTTTGTCGCGCTTGTCAACCTTGATCTCGGTCGAGCGGATGCCTATCTGCTTTTGCTAAGTATCTTCACAATAGCGGTCGGATCGCGGATAACCATTCAGATACCACGCTTTAATTCGTACATATCGGTTTCCGACATTTTTATTTTTCTGACGCTGCTCACATACGGCGGAGAATACGCGATCTTACTCGCTGCGGTCGAGGCATTTGCTTCTGCCTGGCGTTTTTGCAATCGAAATATCACAATATTCTTCAACGCGGCGACGATGGCGGTTTCAACCACTGTAGTCGTCCTGGTGTTAAGATTCTCGGGATTGTACACCGAGAGTCAATTCAACGGACAAGTGTTCTTTCGGACAAATCCTATTATCGCTCTTTCAATCATCGCCATAGTTCAGTTCCTGGTGAATACGATTCTCGCGGCGACCCAAAGATCCCTCAAGGAGGAAATCCCTTTCTGGGAAACGTGGAAGACAAAGTACATTTGGACATTCTTCTC
>JANNWQ010000053.1:0-2466 GCA_031408595.1 Acidobacteriota bacterium
TTTTGTTGCTGTCGCTTAACGTGACTGCCCAGCAGAAGATCGACGATCTCCGTCCAACGGTCATTTTGATCTCTTTGGACGGTTTTCGGTGGGATTATCTGGACAAATACTCGCCGCCGATGCTCAATTCGCTTGCGAAAGGCGGTGTTCGGGCGAAATGGATGATCCCGAGCTTTCCCACGAAGACCTTTCCGAACCATTACACTGTCGCGACGGGACTCTACCCTCAGAATCACGGGATCGTGGACAACTATGTCTATGATTTCGGCGAGATATTTTCGATGTCGAAGCGCAAGGAGGTTGAGAATCCGCGTTGGTGGTGGGGCGAGCCGATCTGGGTGACGGCTGAGAAACAGGGACAGATCGCGGCGAGTTACTTTTTTGTCGGGACCGAGACTACGATACAGGGCGAGGCTCCGACGCATTGGCGGACGTACAACGGGCGCGTTCCTAACATCATGCGCGTCGATAAAATTTTGGGGTATTTTGACCTAGCGAAGGAAAAGCGACCGACGATGATGTCAATGTATTTCTCGACGACGGATGATGTCGGCCACGAATTCGGGCCTGACGCTGAGGAGACCAAATACGCCGTGCTCGAAGTCGATGGCTACATAAAACGCCTCGTTGACGGCCTTAAAAAGCGCGGCATCGACAAAAAGGTGAATATTATTATCACTTCCGATCACGGAATGGCCGCCATTGATCAGCGAAACGCCATCGTGATGGATGATTATTTCGACACAGAAGACAAAACTCTCGCCGATCCGATACTGACAAGCGGCGAGTTCTGGCAGATCTTTGCAAAGCCGGGCAAGGAAGGTTTTATCGCTGACCGTCTGAAAAATATCAAACGCGCTCGTTGCTGGCAGAAAGCCGACATTCCGGCACGTTTTCATTACAACAAAGGAAACCGGATCGCCTCGATCGTCTGCTCTCCCGACGAAGGCTGGTTCCTGACCAGTCGCGACCGATACGAAACGCAGAAGAAGTCCGACGACTTCAATATGACTCGCGGAGCCCACGGCTACGATAATCAGATCCAATCAATGCAAGCTACCTTCATCGCCCACGGCTCGGCGTTCAAGAAAGGCTTCGTCGCCGAACCGTTTGAGAATGTGGAGGTTTACAACATTATGTGTAAGATATTGGGAGTGAAACCGGCTAAAAATGATGGTGATTTAGATCGCGTAAAAGAAATGCTGAGGTAACGGAGAAACATATGCTTATGCTCAGGCTCGCAGTCGTTATTTTATTTTTTACGAACCTGATCTTGGCGCAAAACCCGACAAGGCCGCCTGATACGTCTCCCCACAAAAGCGAATTTGTCACAGTTAATGGCGTAAGGCTAAATTATCTCGATTGGGGCGGTTCGGGCGAGGCAGTTTTGTTTTTGCATGGCTTTCCGGGCAGTGCTCATAACTTTGATGAATTGGCGCCAAAGTTTGCGAACAAATTTCGTGTCCTTGGACTTTCGCGGCGTGGTCACGGGCAATCGGAGAAGATCGAAACAGGCTACGAAACAGATAATCTGGTCGAAGACATTCGTAAATTCCTCGATCACAAGAAGATCGAATGTCTAAACCTCGTCGGATTTTCCGCCGCCGGCGATGAATTGACCAGATTTGCCAATCTCTACCCGAAACGCGTTATAAAACTCGTCTATCTCGAGGCTGCGTACGATAAGACCGATCTGGTGAAACTCGAGCGTGCAGATCCGTTTCTCGATCCTGCTAATCCTGAAAAGTTTACTAAGATCGAAGAGGCAATGATGAAGTCCCAGGATAATTTCTTACCTGATTATCGGAAGATAAAGGCTCCGATACTGAGTTACTACGCAATTGTTGAAAAGCATTGGGCAGTAAAACCTGATACCGATGCCGCGATGCAGAAAAAAGCACAGGAATTTACAGAAAAAACCATCCAGCCGCGTCAGTGGAAGAACATCGAACAAATGCGCAAACAGGCTCCGCACGCTCAGGTCGTCGTGTTGCGAAACACCGACCACAATTTCTACCGCGATCCGGTGCTAAAAGATAAAGTTGTGGACGAAATACGCGCATTTCTCTTGAAGCGCTAAACTATATTCAATGACAAACAACGCGACCACGGCAATTTCACAAACGAATTTCGTACTTCCCGCACTCGAAAAGCGAGCTATCGCAGTGCAAGTTGCGTTTTTAGCTTCGGCAGCGTTTCTTTTGCCGGCGTTGGCACACGCTACGGGGCTTCCGACGCGTGTTTTGCTTCCGATGCATTGGCCGGTGGTTTTGGCGGGGCTTTGTTACGGTTGGCGATCGGGCCTATTGATCGGTTTGGCGGCTCCGTCGCTTAGTTTTCTTCTCTCGGGAATGCCGCCGGTGTTCGTATTGCCCGCGATGACCGTTGAATTAGCCGCGTACGGACTTCTTGCTGGCCTTGCGAGACAGAATTTTGGTTTGAACACTTTCGCCTCGTCGGCAATTT
>JANNWQ010000054.1:0-7397 GCA_031408595.1 Acidobacteriota bacterium
ATGAAACGCGGCTCCGGCTCAAAAGACGCCGCAAGCATTTTGCCAGGGCACGGTGGATTTTTGGACAGGCTCGACAGCTTACTATTCGGAGCACCGATACTTTATTACTTTGCGAGATTTTATTTTTAGGTTAAGAACAAAAGGAGAATGCGTATGAGCGAAGAATCAGAAAGACAGGCGTTGGTTGATAAATTTGAGTTTTTTGCGGCAATTTTGCTTGGTGCGGCCGCGATATGTACGGCGTTGTCGAGTTTTCAGGCGGGGCTGTGGGACGGCATTCAGGCCGATAATTATGGCAAGGCGAATACCGAGGCGACGCAGGCTGCGAGCGAACAGGCCAAGGCCGTGGTGCTTATGTCGAAGGACGCGCAGGTCGATATTACGGCGTGGCGTTTGATCTACGAGGGCAACGATACGACCAATCCGGTGGATAAAGAGCGTTCGTTCGAGATCGCGACTTATCTGTATACCAAGCAGATGAGCGACGCGGGATATAAGGCGCTGGGATTACCGGCCGAAGCTCGAAAGGAAGTCGTCGACGATCCGGACACTCCGGCGGAAGAAAAACAGGAAGCACTGAAGGAAGAGATCCTCGAAAAGGCACTCGAATCCGAGCTTGCCGACAGCGAGGACTATCGCAAGGAAATGATGGCGGCGTCAACCGCGCTTTCCGATAAATCCGCCAAAACATTCAAAGCCGGCCAGGACGCCAATGACACAGGAGACAAATTCGAACTCACCAACGTAATCTTCGCCGTCAGCCTGTTCTTCATGGGTATCGCTCTCGTTTTTAAGACCGACATCAAATGGTACGTCCTCTATGCGGGCGGCTTTCTGACCATTGCCGGCCTGATCTATATGCTAACGCTCTCGTGGACGTTTTGAACTTAGTGGTCTTTGTGTCCTCCCTTTGTGCTCTTAGTGATAGAGGTTTTTAAGGCCTAATCACAAAGTCCACAAAGGGAAGACACAGAGGCACAAAGGGATTTGCTTTGGGGTTCGCGTGTTAGTATGATTGGGTTTTCGACAGTTATGAACGCAGTTCGGTTTGATGACAATAATAATACGTAGGCGAGAGTGTTAATTATCTGACGCTCCGCCTTTCGTTTTGTCACAAACCGAAAGGCGTTTTTTTTCGGAATTTTTTTGCCCGCGAATGACGCGAATAAAACGAATAAGAAATGGTGGACATTCTATTCAAAGACGAGAGTTACAAGATCGTGGGGGCGTGTTTCGAAGTTTATAACCAGAAGGGGTTTGGGTTTACTGAACCGATCTATCAGGAGTGTCTTGCAAAAGAGTTTCTAATGCAGGGAATTCCGTTCGTATCTCAGCCGGAACTGCCACTGACATACAAAGGCGAACTCCTCGAGCAGACATTTCGACCAGATTTTATCTGTTACGACAAGATCATAGTCGAGATCAAATCCGTTTCGGCGTTTACAGATGCTCATCGAGCCCAAATTCTAAACTACCTTCATTCGACCGGGTTTGAATTGGGCCTGCTAGTAAACTTTGGGATGTTTCCCAAATTGAACTATGAGCGATTTGCATGCAATCGACGGAATTCTTCGGCTAGTACGTATGAAGTACTGTCGAATCGCCTAGACCTTTAACCAGAATTACTTTTCATTATTCGTTTTATTCGCGTCATTCGCGGGCAAAAGCAATCTTATTTCTTATGCTAGATGTACTTGGAACTTTAGAGAGGACGCACAGTTGTGGGGAGCTTCGTGAGAGCGATGTTTCGCGGCAGGTTGTGCTGATGGGGTGGGTGGCGAAGAAGCGTGATTTTGGCGTTTTTACGTTTATCGATCTGCGTGACCGCGACGGTGTGACGCAGGTTGTGGTTAGCGAAGAGAAGGCCGCCGAGGCTCATGCCAAGGCTAAGAATCTGCGCGGCGAATTCGTGATCGCTGTCAAAGGCGAGGTCGTTCGGCGTGACGAAGGCGCGAAAAACGTTAAGCTTCCGACCGGTGAGATCGAGGTCAAGGTTGCCGAAATTCTCATCCTGAATGACGCTAACGTGCTGCCGTTTCAACTTGAGGTCGCGGGCAGCGAGAATCTCGCGGCGGAAGATACGCGTTTGAAATTCCGATATCTCGATCTGCGAAGGCCGCAGCTGCAACATAATATTCGTACGCGGGCGAAGGCTGTGGCGGCCATCCGCGAGTATTTTGACACGCGTGGATTCATCGAGATCGAGACGCCGATATTGCTCAAATCGACGCCTGAGGGCGCACGCGATTTTGTCGTGCCTTCGCGTATTCACACGGGCAAATTCTTTGCTCTGCCGCAGTCGCCGCAGATATTGAAGCAGCTCACGATGATCTCGGGCTTCGACAAGTATTATCAGATCGCACGTTGTTTTCGCGACGAAGATCTCCGGGCGGATCGCCAGCCCGAATTCACACAGCTCGATATGGAGATGTCGTTTGCCCACCAGGAAATGGCGTACCGCGAGATGCAGGGCATGTTCAATCATGTCTTCACGAAGGTCGGCGGCATCGAATTGCCCTCCGCGTGGCCGCGAATGACGCACGCCGAGGCAATGCGCCGCTACGGCTCGGACAAGCCGGATCTGCGGTTTGAGATGGAGTTGGTCGATCTGAGCGGAGACCTCGTCGGGACGGATTTTGCTCCGTTTAATGCGGTCCTCGAATCCGGCGGAGAGATCAAATGCATCGTCGCCAAGGGCAAGGCCGATTATTCGCGCAAACAACTCGATGAGCTGCAGGATTTTGTAAAACGTTACGGAGCGGGAGCTTTGGCTTGGATCAAGGCGAGCGAACCCGAAGTCGGAACCGGGAGCGATAGCGACTGGGTTCTTACATCTTCGCTACTCAAGGTTCTGGGTGAAGAAAAGATCGCCCAGCTTGCAAGGACCGCCGGAGCAGAGAAAGGCGACCTTGTTCTCATCGTCGCCGGCCGCAAATCCGTGGTCGCGGCTTCGCTCGGAGCTCTGCGCATCGAGGTTGCGAAACGCGAAGATCTTATCGATCGGACGGCCTACAAACCGCTCATCGTGACCGAGTTCCCGATGTTTGAACACGACGAAGAGACTGACCGATACACGGCGGCTCATCATCCGTTTACGTCGCCGATGGACGAGGACCTGGAAAAATTTACGACAGCCGTGAACGACGAGTCTCAGCACCATCTGCTCGGCGAGGTCCGTGCAAAGGCTTATGACGCCGTCATCAATGGCTACGAATGCGCCGGTGGCTCGATCCGTATTCATCAGAAGGATGTGCAAGCGTTGAACTTCAAGGCGTTGGGCATGTCGCTCGAATCGGCGCGGACGCAGTTCGGGTTTTTCCTCGACGCTCTGGAGTTCGGCACGCCGCCGCACGGCGGTTTCGCTGCGGGCATCGAACGCACCTGCATGATCCTATGCGGCACCGAAAACATCCGCGACGTCATGGCCTTCCCCAAAACAGCGTCCGCTCAGGACTTGATGATGGACTCACCGGGCGAAGTTGATTCGGCTCAGTTAGGAGAACTAGGAATAGAGATCAGCCACGAATGACACGAATCTCAGGAATAAAATCAGCAAATTCGTGAAATTCGTGAAATTCGTGGCAAAAACAGATTTCGGCGAACATTCGACTCAGAATATCGTAAAATCCTAATAGATAGGATGGCGAATAAGTACGACACAAATCCGCTTGATCCGGATTTTCCGGAGAAGTTGAGACGCGAGGCCGAGGCTGAGGTGGCGACGCAGGTCTTGCCGCAGGGGATCGGCGCGACGCAGCGCTTTGCGCCGGAGACTGAGGAGCAGACTCGACGATTTGCGGCAGCTGACCAAGGTGCGTTTCAGCAGCCGTTTAATGGGCAGTTCGTCCCGGCGGTCGCTCAGAACGTAAATGTGAGCACGACCGACGGATCGATCTATCGTAAGGTCGAAAAGCTCGGTTTGCCGGAGAACGTGCTGACTGCGGTGCCTTATATTCCTTGGTTTCTAGGATTGGTCGCTGGCATTTTGCTTCTGCTGCTCACGCCAAAAAGCGAGCAGAAAGTACGCTTTCACGCGGCACAAGGCGTGGCCGCTCATATCGGCATTTTGATCGTCACTACAATACTTGGCGTGGTCAACAACGTTTCGGATATTGCCGATATCGGCGCTGCCATCTTTACGCTGGTGACGTCGATCATGCTCGTCGTATTTGCCCTCAAAGCATGGCAGGGCAAGCCGGTGCATATCGAATCGATCGAGGATCTGACAAACTGGTTCGAGGACAAGATCGAGCCCAAACTCGCTAAGAAATAGCCTATGTTCTGCCCAAACTGCGGCACGACCGTAAACAAGAAGCTCAAGTATTGCAACAGTTGCGGCGAGCGTCTGTCGAAATCGGCCGAGATCGATAAGGACGGCATGCCGGGCAAGATGCTCGACAATATCCTGACGACGGTCGGAGTGATAGTGACGTTCGGGCTGGGAATTCTGGTGGGGCTGGTCGCGGTGCTGTTGGGCAGCGGAATGCCGCAAGGCCCGGTCGTCGTGATCATCGTCGCCTATCTCGCCGCCGTTTGTGGAATTTGCTATACGCTGCTGACACAGGTGCCCAAGCTCATCGACGCACGTCTCAAGGCCGATGGATTTGCCGAAGAATCACGTCAGGCCGGACGCCTCGCTCCGCTCACCGCCGCCCAACTCGAAGAATATCGCGAACCCGTAATGAGCGTCACCGACCACACGACGAAAACGCTCGATAAGGGGCCGATCGAACGCAGCTAGCTATTTACACTTTGCCTCAGGATTCATCCCTGCCACGCATCTATTGGCGCAGGTGATAGTAATGTAATCCAGAAGGCGTTTGTCTTTGTCTTTGAAGACCGCCTCTTTCTTGGATGGCAAACCGGCTGCCTTTCCCTTGGGTGAATCGAGCCACATGCGATAGATGGCGTCGTATTCCGGGTCGGCTTCGGCACAGTAGTTATTACAGGCATTATGTTTAGCCTGGTCTGGGGTCTTGTCCTTGCCCTCAAACGTCTGGCCCTGATACTGCACAGTGCCGACACACTCCGCACCGGAACCGCCGCAACCCAGGCTGATAGAAATAAGTATGCCCGCGATGGCAACAATGGAAATTGCATTCTTCATTAGATCAAACCTCCTGAGCTTATTCCGTAATGCAGCTAATCATCATCATCCATGCCCTCGCAAAAGTAAGCTCCGCGAACGTACGCGATGACAACAGTCTCGTCCACAATGAAGAAGATCGCCCGATATCGGCCAACAATCAGGTGTCGCAATTCTCTTCCGAGGTCCTCACTTTCTGGAGCGATTGGACACGCTGCGGGAAATTGTCCCAATCGTTTCCTACAAGTTGAATAAAAGTCGCGCAACCATTTCTGAACCGCCTTTTTCCCCCAATACGACGCTCCCCATTCGACAGAGATCGAGATCCCGCTTAGCCTTCGGGAGAAATTCAACTTTGAATTTCGTCATTCGTCTTCAAGTGTAAAGCCGTGCTTTTTGGCGATACTTTGGAACACCTCTTCCATCGGAATTCCCTTTTCGCCCTCATCATACGCTTTTAGGCGCTCGCGTAGAATGGCGACGCTTTCGGCATGTTCCCGAGCATCAATGAGTTCCTGGTAGCTCGCAGCATCTTGGACTACAACCTCAGCTACGCCATTTACCGTTAAAACCACCGGCTCTTTTGTGGCCTTGATCTGTTTGATGATCTTTGAAGCATCTCTTTTAAAGATGCTCAGCGATTGGATATCACGTACTACGTTCATAATCTTTTAAGAGAGTCGAATTCGACTCATAATTAGAAGCTAAGCTATCGTTACAGTTCTGTCAACGGAATTCATCAGCCACGACTCGACAGGAACCATTCGACAAATTTTTGTATGCCATCGGCGATCTTTGTGGTCGGGTATAGCCGAGATGAAACGGAAATATCCTTCACCTAACATCGCGACGGTTAAGCGGACGAAATCCCGTGCCTACGAAGTTGAAAAATACGTTCGCGTTGAGTGAATTTGTGGTCCGGTTGATAGGCACAAACGTCATGCCCTGGACCGTTGGCGTTATCGTATATAAAGCTCCGGCCTGGAGCGTTGGAAATGAATAGAAGCCATTTCCGTCCGTCACGGCCGTGTGTGAGGCCGAGCCCGATAGCGTAATAAGAGCACCACCGACCCCATTGCCGCTGGTGTCGAGAACGAATCCGTTGATCGAATAACGGGTGATCGTCCCGACAAAGTTTCGGTCAGTGTAGTCGCGATCGAGTGCAATGATACTTCGTACCGGCGGCGTGAACACGGACAGCGACTCAGCCGGGCGTACTAGATAGTTCGTGCCTGACGGCAGGGCGGCAAAAACATAAAACCCATTTGCATCGGTAACTGTCGAGACACCATCTGAGCCTCCACCCTCAAGGTCGACGCGAACACCACTCAAACCGTCGCCTTTGGCGGTCGCGATCCGCCCTCCGATGGAATGCCTTGATGCCCGCCCCACGAAGTTAGCCGACTCATCACCGGTCAACGTGTTCCACGATCGCGATGTAGGCTCGAACACAAAAAATTGTTTGGACGGTGTCACGACGTAGTTTCCATTCGCGGGCAGTGCAGTGAACGCGTATCTTCCAGCCGTGTCGGTTTGAACAGCACGCGTTTGCGATCCGGCCAGCGATATTGTTGCGTTCGACATTGGTAAACCTTGTTCATCGACTGCTCGCCCTTCGATGGCATAGCTCGGGATCAACGTGAGATCGCCAACCTGGTCTCCGGCCAACCTCTTAAACAAACGGTTAACAGGCGTATGGCCCGGTGCAGACGCCACTACGCGGTATGTGCCGCCGTCAAGGAGCTGGTCAAAATTGTATTGACCATCTGCATTTGCAGTGGTCGATTTTGTTCGTGATCCGAATATACTAACCGAGGCGTTTGGCACTGGTACGCCGAGATTATTGACGACCTGCCCTGAGATAGAATAGGTCGGCCCGCTCGGTGCGTAGTTGTAATAGACCGTGCCGTACAAGGCAGGCGTGACACCCTCGCAATGTTGCTCAAAAGTAGCCGCAAATCGAACCAGTTGTATCGAAGATCCAACGTAGTTGTACTCCACCTGATGAACCGTAAAACTTCCTGTCAATTGATTACAACCGCGGCCAATCCCTCCAACGTCCAGCCCCGGGCTCGTGCCTGACAAAGGCCCATAACGCGTCGCGTTCTCGTAAACGCCTGTCGTCAGCGGCTGCCCTGTGCGCCGAGTGGAAAATATGAAATGCCAGTAATCAACCGTGTTGTTGAACCCAACATTTACGAAATCTGCAAGCCCATCCCCGCTATGATCCTGCGCATTTACGACATAGCTGCCAACTCGCGGTGCATAATGGTAGTTCTGTCCCTGTCCGACGAAATCGCCACCATCGCTG
>JANNWQ010000055.1:0-36162 GCA_031408595.1 Acidobacteriota bacterium
TCGCCGACGCCGCGCAATTCGACTACGTCCGGCTCAACCACGGGCGACCGCGTTCTTCCAACAGCGGACGAGCAGCGATTTGTTTACGAGACGACGCCGATAGATTATCGTCCGGGCAACGCATACGCGCCTGACGCAGGCCGCAATATTTTTGCATTTTACGAGCCGCCACCACCATGTACTAAGGATTGCCCGACGCCTGTTCCGCCGCCGATCAAGACACCGACACCGGCAACGCCGGCACCGACACCGCCGATATTGCTTCTCTCAGCCATACCGCAGAATGTTTACGCGGGGATGCCTGCATTCAAGATGATGGTCGATGGCAACTTCTTTACTCCCGACTCGCGGATCTTCTTTAATCAGGCTGAGCTGCCGACAACTTTTGTCAGCGAAAGGAAACTCTCGGCCGATGTGACAGCGAACATGATCGCTCAGGAAGGCCAAAAGTTTATCGAGGTCAGGACACCGGACGGACGCCTTTACTCAAATCAGGCTTTCCTAATGGTAAATCCGCCGCCCAAGCCGACAATGCAGTACATCGGCATGATCGCCCGCAAGCGAGGCAACAATGATACCGCATATTTTATCGGCGGCAGCCCGACCCCATTCGGAGCTCGGCTCAATGATGTGGTCGGTGGACAGTTTCGCCTGATCGATATCTCGGCGGCCGAGGTCATATTCGAAGATATTAATCTCTTATTCAAACATCGCGTGCCGATAACCAAAAGCGCTGTCGCGTCCGGCGGGGCACCTGGTGGCTTTCCCGGTTCAGGATTCCCCGCCGGTGGCAGTATTCCCGGCATCCCTGACAATATTCCGCGCTACATCCCGCCACAGAATCAGGTACGCCCGCCGCAAAAGCCGCAGGATAAGAAAGACGACGTCGATGACAAAGATGATCCGCCATACAGGCAATAGCGAAAGCGGCATGACCCTCCTTGCCGTGATGGCCGTGATGGTCATCTTTGCAGTTGCGCTTCTGGCCGTCGCTCCTAGCATCGAGCAGGAGATTCGCCGTGAGAAAGAGTTAGAGTCGATCCGTCGCGGCGAAGAGGTCGCCGAGGCGATTAAACAGTATGTTTTGTTTTATCAAGGTGCCCGCCTACCATCGTCGATGGACGACCTGATCGAGGGCCTTCCGGCGGGAACCAAAAAACGTCAGATTCTACGTGCGTCCGCCGCGATCGATCCGCTTAGTGAGGATGGTCGTTGGCGATTGATCAAAGCTGACGTAAACACGATCGGCCCGTTTGCCCGACGTGTACAAAACTACAATGGCGGACAACTTCCGCCAAATCCCAGCCAGCTTTTCGACCGCTATTCACTTGTCGTAGCGAATTCGCTTAACACAGAACTCGATAGCGACAATGAGGCTGATGACGATGCAGATTTCGAATTGCTGACTGAGAATACGCCGTTCATCGGTGTTGCGAGCCAGAGCAAAGGCAAATCGGTGATCGCCTATTACGGTATCGAAAATCACTCGAAGTGGGTCTTCACGCCGCTCTTCCGCGGCGGCCAAACCACGCCGATCAATCCCGCAGGCATCAGGCCGCCTATCCGTCCGCCTAATCGATAAATTGTACAAAGACGACGCGGCGTTTTTCTTACTTTGTGTAGTCGAAAACGATATTACAAAACGCTTTGACGCCGACGTCCAAACGGCTGTCGTCGATAAAGAAGTCCGGCGTATGGTGCGGTGCTGCTTCTTTAGGATTTTTACCCTTTGGCATACCGCCGACGAAGAAATAGAACGACGGGGCCTTTTCGCCAAAGGATGAAAAGTCCTCGGCTCCGGTCGTCCATTCGCTCTCAAGTACGTTGCCGATGCCTGCGGCTTTTTCGAGCGACGGCACCATTTTTTTCACCAGATCGGGCGTGTTGTACGTTAGAAGCGCTTTGTTTTCGATCGACACTTCAACGCTTGCTCCCATGCTCTCAGCGATCTTTGTGGCGGTCAGCCTGATCTTTTCGTGTGTATCTTTTTGCATAGCGGCGTCGAGCGTTCGGATCGTGCCGGCCATCGTCATTTCTTCGGGGATGATGTTCTCGCGAACGCCGCCGTTGATCTTGCCGACGGTGATCACGACCGGCGCCTTGGTCAGCTCTGACGAGCGGGCGACGATCATCTGCAGGCCGGTGTAGATCTGAGTCGCGACGGCGATCGGGTCGATGCCTGACCACGGCTGCGAGCCATGCGTCTGCTTGCCCTTGACCTTGATCGTAAACCAATCACTGGCCGCCATAGTCGCACCTGATTTGTAACGTATTTTCCCGATCTCGGTCTGCGAGTTTATGTGAATGCCAAAGATCGCATCGATCTTCGGATTGTTCATCACTCCCTCTTTGACCATCAACGCGGCACCGCCTTCTTCGCCGGCGGGCGGGCCTTCTTCGGCGGGTTGGAAGATGAATACGACGGTGCCCTTGATCTTGTCCTTCATCCCGGCAAGTACCTCGGCGGCGCCCATCAGCATCGCGACATGTGTATCGTGGCCGCAGGCGTGCATCACGCCGACATTCTGTCCGTTAAAAACAGCTTTCTCCTTCGACGCAAAAGGAAGGGCATTTCTCTCCGTCACCGGAAGGCCGTCCATATCTGCCCGAAGCCCGATCACAGGCCCCGGCTGAGCGCCTTTCAAGATGCCGACCACGCCAGTCTTGGCGATACCGGTTCTGACCTCGAGACCAAGCTTTCGCAGGTGATCTTCGACGAATTTTGCGGTCTTTATCTCGCTATTTCCGAGCTCGGGATATTGGTGTACGTGACGTCGCCAATCAACCACCTTCGACATGACCTTTGCCGTAGCGGCCTCGATCTCTTTGCTCATATCGACGGCCAGAGCAGCATTTGTAAGCGAAAAAACGGCGAGCATCGCCGCCAGCATTCTTTTCATTTGAAGAGCCTCCGTTTGGAAATTAGGAATGCTTAGATTGTAGCGCGATGCGGCGAGAAAACCACGATGAACCATAAGAAGATAATAGGACCAAGCGATCAGCGGACTATTTGGCGAGTTTCTTTAGTTCAGCCCGCAAGAGTGCCGCCTCGCGTGACGTTGTGTTTACGGCGAGAGCTTCCTCAAAAAGCAGTACGGCCTTATCGCTCTTTCCGGTTTTGATGTAAGCCTGACCAAGGGTGAGCAATATTCGCTGCTGGCCGTGATGCGCGAACTTCTTGAACATCGGCCCCATACCTTTTCTCATGCCCTCGAGCATATCGACGACGTGCTGTGCCATCCCGTACGAGTCGGGCAGCCATAGATAGGATGTGCTTACGACCGAGGTTACGGCACCGTTTCTCGGATCCAGTTTCTCTGCGAGCTTTATTAGTTCGAAACCCTTGTCAAAGCTCGTATTTTGTTTCTTCGCGTCGCCTTTCTCCAGACGGACACCTCTTAAAATGTGCAGCGAGCCAAGGTATGCGAGCGTCTCAGGATCGTCCTTTGTTATAGTCAAGGCCCTTTCAAGCGTCTTCTGTGATTTGGGAATGGCGGGACGATCGCCTTCGTCAAAAAATTGGAAAAAGTATGCTTTGCCGAGCTTTCGGACGGTTCGGAGATCGTCCGGTTTAGCGGCCGCATCTCTTTCAAACTGGGCAACTTCCGCTGGACTCGGAGCACTTCCGGCGACAAAGTCTTGCGCAAGTTGATTGGGAATCTGGCCAATGCCGGTTGCTACGAAAAGAATGCAGAACGAAAATCCAAGTACTATGCGAAGTAAGCCTTTGCTCATATCAAATCTCCTGTATACAAGCTTTACGGAACGGGTTGTTTCTTGATTACCTCCAGGGCTTCGACTAGAACACGCCCAAGTGGTTTGCCTAAGTTTTGTCCCACGCTTGTATTAACCTGTACGGCGATTGCAATTTTTTGTTCGGGAAAATACATCACATCGGTCAGGTAACCTGGGAAGAAGCCGCTGTGTCCGTAAGTGGTGCCGGAAGTGGTCTTACGGATAATGAGGCACAAGCCGTACTTGGTTTCGCGACCGAGCATCGGAGCCGCAACGCCATCAAGAACCTGAGACATTAGGGAGTTGTCGAAAGCCTTGCCCTCGAAATACAGCTTTGCCCAGCGTGCCAGATCGTGCGTTGTAGATGCCCAGCCGCCGCCGGTCCACTCGAGCTGCGGATTGACGACGAATTTGCAATTGTCGATCATCGCATCCTTGCCGCCAAACGGATTCGCGGCACCGGCATAGCCTTGAACCACACCGGGCATGACCGGACTTTCCTGTGCGATCGTCCCGTCCAGTTTGAACTTCTTGATGAATCGCTTACGAGCCTCGTCGTAAAACTTCTTGCCCGTCACACGCTCGATGATCATTCCAAGAACGATGTAATTTGTGTCCGAGTAATCCCATCCCTTTCCCGCGTCAAATGGCGGTTTCTCGTCAAATAGATACGCAAGCCGCTCTTCCGGCGTCCACGTTTTCATCGGGTTTGCCGTGAGGAAGTCGGTGAACTCTTTCTTGAACTCGTAGCGTACCAAACCGCTCGTGTGGTTCATTAGCATCCGTACGGTAACCTCGCTGGCATTAGGCAAACGTTTGAACCACACCTCTTTGCCAAGATACTTCTCGATGTTGTCATCAAGCCCGATCTTGCCGTCTTTGATGAGTTGCAACGCGGTCGCCGCCGCGAACATCTTGCCTGTGCTGCCGGCAAGCATCCGATCGTTCGCCTTCATCGGCGTCTTCGCATCACGGTCAGAGTACCCGACTGCCAGGCCAAACGAATCGCCATTTGCCAACGCTACACCAAGCGTTGCACCGGGAAACTTGCCGGCCTTGTGCCATTCGTCGAGCTTTGACTGCAGCTCCGCACGTAACGCATTTGCGGGTGCAATATCCTGTGCCGAACCGAACACCGTGAACGTAAGGACAATCGCCGTGATCAACAATGATGAATTGAGGTGTCTAGATATTCTCATTCTACATAAATCCGGCGCCTATGATGTCGGCAAATTCAGAGCCGGTTTGATCCCGCCGCGATGGCAGGTTGTGCAGTTTACGGTCGGTGTCGCACTAGCGAGACTTTTGATGCCCTTGAGCGTTTCGCTATTTATTCGGCCGACCATCGCCGACATTTCGCGGGCGATCTGCTTTTGCGGTTTGTCTTCGGCTTCCCATTTGTCGGCTACGTGGCAATGAGTACAATTCACACCGAGCGAACGTCCAAAGCCGAATTCCATCACCGCCAACAAACGGGCCGCGGGCATATCCTTGAGCATCGCGGTCGACAAATTCTTAAAGACCTTGCTCGCGCTCTCCTGCTCACGGCCTTTGATCTGTTCCCTAAGTTTGGTGATTGCCGCTTTTTGATCAAATGAAGCGGGAGCGGGTGTTGATGAGGCTTGGGCAGACACCGATCGCTCAAAGGTATTCGAGGGTGAGGCGATGAAAACGAATCCCGCCGAGAATAGCAACAAAGTCACGGCAATCGCCGTCTTTCGCATTAGGTTCATATCGATCTCCTACTTTTTCTTCACATGCGCAAAATCAAACGTTGTCGTCCACGTCTTGCCCCCATCGATCGAACGCTCGCCGTGCTGACGAACATCGCCATTCGGCAGCTTCGAAAACGTCATCCGTCCGATCGCCTTTTTGCCGTTGAACATCGTGTCCGAATTGAGAACCATTTTGCCGTCGACGAGCCCGCCGATATAGTGCGTAAAAGTTCCCTTGTCATCGACCCAGGTCTGATGCCATTTCTTGTCCGTCGTGTCGTAAATATTAAAACTCTTGCCGGACGAAACCGGCGTCGACCAATTCTCGAAGATAATGCACTGTCCGAGGATCAATTGAATACTGCTCGAACCAACCGTCACGCCTTGTGTGTTCTTTGCATTCCATTCGCCGATCCAGAAGTCGAACTCACGAAATGACGGACTCGCCTTGCACGGATTCGCAGCGACATCGTGCTTCTTTACGAGATCTATAAATTTTGCTTCCGCCTTGATCGCTGCAAAATCCGCCTCGCTATTCAGCGAATCCGGCGAGATGCCGCCGAGCGTGATGCTCTTTTCGAGGGTCTCATAAGCTTTATCTTTGTTGTTATTTCGCGCGTAGGCCCGTGCGAGAGCCAGGCCGAAAACCGGATTGGGTGAGGCAGCAAGGACGTTCTCGAGCTGCACTTGAGCCTCCGCGTTACTTCCGGTTCCGAGGAGCGAAACGCCGTAACGATAGCGAGCACCGGCGTTTTTCTCTTCTGCCTTGACGATCTTTTCGTATGCTGAAACTGCCGCCTTCCAGTCCTGCTTTTGAAATGCCTCGTTTGCTGCTGCACGCATTTCAGGCGTGATGGCTGAATCGGGTTGAGGTTGGCTAAGCGCAAATGTGAAGGAAGAAAATACGAGAACCAAAAGAACAAATGCTTTTGTCATAAAAACTCCAATCAGATGTATTTGCGCTGTCAGATGCCTCGACCCAAGGTTTTAGTTGTCGAGCGCTCCATTAAGCTTATTGGTGCTTCATCGCCTTTTCCTTCTCGTTGCACGCAGCGGGGTCGATGGTCGAGGCGCCGTTTGCGATCTTCCAGCCTGTTTCGGTCCGCACTATGTTGAATTGATTGATACCGCAATGCGAGACTTTGTCGCCGACGAAAAAGACGTAGCGGCCCCAGACCATTGCCCAGTCGCCGTCAATATCAACTTTCGGTGCGTACATCACTTCCTTGATCGAACCGGGCTTGGTGAAGAATTTCGTAAACTGCTCGCCGTTGATTGCCGAGATACGAGTCTTACCATCACGCATTTTCTGAACGGTAACAAGCTGATTATCCGCCGTGCCGGTCGCCAGTATCCCCGGCGCGTTCGCAGCGGCCATCTCGTCAAACAGCTTGTTCACGAGCGCGAGTACGGCCGTCTTATCATCAGCTTTCTGACCGAAAATGGACGCCGAGAAAAGCAGAATTGTGAGTATAGAAGTTGTTGCTAGTTTCATAATTTTATTGTTTGTGTTCGACATAGGAACCCGCGATCTTGGGTGCGATCTCGTCAAGCCATTTGTCGAGTTCTACCTGCGTGTACCATTTACCCTTGAGCATCACGCCGGAGCGATTCTTGGTCGCCTCGATATTCTCAAGGGGATTGGCATTGAGCAGGATCATGTCGGCCTGTTTGCCTTTCTGGATAGTGCCGACCTTATCGATGGTGCCGAAAAATTCGTGGGCGTTTCGCGTGCCGGCGGCGAGGGCGGCGTAGTTCGAGATGCCCGCATCGCGAAGCGCCTTTATCTCGTGATGCATCGCAAATCCATAGAGCCACAGAAACTCCGGCGTGTCTGAGCCTGCCATCAGCTTGCCGCCATTATCGTGGATCGCCTTGATCAACTTGTCACGCAGTTCTACCCAACGGGCACGTTTTTCGACCGGCACCGTAAAGAGCCGAGCCTTTTTGTAATAGTCGAGCCACTGCTGCTGCACCTTTGCCGGGTAAAACTTGAAGTCCGGCTGAGCCTTGATCGACTCTTCGCTGCGAGGCAGGCCGAAGCTGTTTTTCATGAAATGCTGCGTCGGATTTACGAACGGATTGGACGCGACTGTCTTTTTGGCTACGTCCGCGATCTTGCTCTCATCCAAAAAATCGATGCTCTTCCAATTTTCCGGATTACCGATGAGCAGGTCCGAGACCGAGTGCTTCATCGGAGCGTCTGCCTTTAGCAGCATCTCCATGTAGCCGTCTAGGTGTTCGATCTGCTGCCCGGCTTTCCACGCTCGCTCGACGCCGACAAATCGCGTATCGGCGTGGCCGACGACGCGGATACCAATTTTCTTTGCCTCTTCGACCGCCGATTCGTATATCAGCGAGGGCACGAAGGTCGTTACCTTTATAAAGTCATATCCCGCTGCTTTCGATTTGCGGACAGCTTCGCGGGCCTCTTCGGTCGTCGTAACTACAAAATTATTTCCCTGTTCGCGGCCCGTCAGATGCGGGCTCGCAACATAAATTGTCGGCGCGACGATCTCACCCGCCGCCGATCGTCCGCGCAGCTTTAACAATTCCGGCGTCCCGATCATAAACCTGATCGTCGTCACGCCATTCGCGACCATCACCCTCAACTCGTCCGGAGCGATCGAATCAGGGTAGTCGTTCCCGTCCGACAGCAAATGCGTGTGCATATCCACGAGACCCGGAATCAGGTACTTTCGCTTTCCGTCAACCGACGTCGCACCAGCCGGGATCTTAACCTTTCCGGAAGCACCGATCTCAGCGATCAAACCGTTCTTTACGATCACGGTTTGATCTTCGAGAACCCGTTCGCGATCCATTGGAATGACGTTGACACCGACGAACGCGATGGTCTGTGCTGACGCAGCCAAGGCTGAGACGAGCAAAAGCAGTAGTAAGGACATGCGTGAATATTTCATAATCGTAATGACGTTCACTTAAAGATATCTATTGCGGCTTGCGGAATATGATAGCCGGATCTACTGGTACGGTACGCAGCTTATTCAATTGTTCGCCCTTCATGAATGCGATGATCGTGTCCTTAATGACCGGAGTGGAAAGGAAGAGATCGTCGTCGTGGCTTGCTCCTTCGATGATCAGATGGACACCGTTCGGAAATCCCCGCCTCACCTCTTCGGCCCGAGCTGGTGGCGTCCGTCCGTCGACGGTCCCGCTTAGCATCAAAACAGGGATCTTCGATCTAACAGGCGAGCGAAATTTTGGGCTGAGATCCCTGACGTTCCAAGTAGCGCAACTGTCCTCGATCAGAAAATTAAATGCATTGCCGAGCAGCGTCTTGCCTTCCTCGCGTTTGATGCGCGCATATCGTTCTTTCGATCCGCCAGAGGCGCAGTCCATCGCAAAATACATTGCCGACTGCGGAAGCCCCGTGGTTTTCATTCCGCCGATCATCGTGCCGATCTCGCGAAAATCGCCCTTCGACATGGCGTAGAAAATTGCCGGCAATGAACGAATGAACCGCGCGCTGCCGAGGCTCTGTGCCGTAATGTACTGAACGTCGAGCTTGCTTAGGCCGAGCTTTTCCACTTGG
This sequence comes from Acidobacteriota bacterium, assembly GCA_031408595.1. GTDB lineage: Bacteria > Acidobacteriota > Blastocatellia > Pyrinomonadales > Pyrinomonadaceae > OLB17. The sequence continues at coordinate 9,004 of JANNWQ010000055.1, forward strand.
TTTGTTTGGGGATTCACGATGTCGACGTAAACCGGGCCTTTGTCGAGGTCGACCAACACCTTCTTGATCAGATCGTACAGGTCTGGAACTAAAGCCGTCACAGCCGCGTCTCGCTTGGCCAACCGCGATGTCTCGACCAGCGCCGCCTCGGCGTCGCTTGGCAGCTTTCGCCTGTCATCGAGGCCATTCACCCCAGCCATGATCGCCCGGTCTATACTCGCCGGGTGTCGCTTAATGGCGGCAAGTGCCAGGTGCGTGCCGTAGCTGATACTCCACAGCGAAAATTTTGAAGCGCCGAGAGCGACGCGAAGCGATTCGATATCGTCAGCGTTTTCCTCGGTATTGTATGCCGATAGATCGATGCCGGCGGTACTAAGCTGATCGGCGCAGTTGCGGGTGAGCTCGCCGAGCCGAGCGAGCATCTCCTCTCGCACGCCAGGCTTAGCCGGAGCAAAATTGAACCGCTGTTTACACATCAGCGAGGGTTTTGAGAGGCCGGTGCCGCGCTGATCGAGCGCGATCACATCGCCGAATTCGCGCATCGCCATAAAAAGCGGAAAGCGCGTTCCGCGCGCGGCAGCGATCCCGGACCCGCCCGGGCCACCGGCAAGGTATACGATCGGAGGCCCCTTTAGTGCGCCGGTTGATTTAAACCGAACAAAGGCGATCTCCACGGTCTTTCCGTTTGGCGCGTGCCGGTTCTCGGGTACGGTAAGCCGCCCCAGCTCGGCGTCGGTTTTCTCGCCCCTGGAGTTCTCGAAAACATATGGATCTAATACAAGAGCTCCTGCCTTTTGCTGTTGGCATAGCCCGGCCAGCGGCCATACCAAGATGGCAACAACCAGCAACATTTTGATATGGACGTGCTTCATGCGGTTCTTAGTTACCGATCACGCTCGCCGGCTGCGGTTTGTCGACCTTTGGCCGTGTTGGGGCATTTGCCAGCGTCCAGCCGGTGGCCATGATAGTTCGGGCGACCTTTTCCATTTGCTCGAAATTGATCTTCTCGATCGAATCAGTGACCTGATGATAGTCAGCGTGGCTGCCGTCCATGTAGAAGATGATCGGGATTCCTTTCTTCGCGTAATTGAAGTGGTCTGAGCGATAAAAAAATTGCTCGGGATGGTCGGGGCCGTCGTATTTCGTATTAAAATTCAGATTCAGGAACTGCTTGTTTACCGTATCGCTCAGCAGGCCAAGATCGGTGCTCATCATAGCCGCTCCGATCGTGAACACCTCATTCGGCTTTGGCAAGTTCTTATTCTGCGGGTGATTCTCGTCACCGGGATTTTGGAACCGCCCGATCATGTCGACGTTGAGCTGCGTGACGATTGAGGTGATAGGCACCGTCGGATTACTGGCGTAATAGTCGCTTCCCCACAGTCCCTTTTCCTCGCCCGCGTGCCAGATAAAGAGCATTGAGCGTTTCGGCCGTTGGGCTCCTTTTGCGAATGCCTCGGCGATGTTCATCACAGCCACGGTTCCCGAGCCATCATCATCCGCGCCATTCCAGATCTTATCCGGCCCCGGAGCGAAAGGGTTCATTCCTACGTGGTCGTAGTGAGCGCCGATCGCGACGTACTGGTTCTTCAAAACCGGATCGGAGCCTTCGAGAATACCGACCACATTCTGTGTGTAGATCGTCTCCTTTGTAGCCGCGATGTTTACCGAGATGCGTTTCTCGGGCTTTAGCTCGAAGGCCGTATGATCGTCGAGCGTCTGCGTTTTATTGAAGAGAGCAGTCGCCGTTGCCTTCTCACCGAAGAAAAGGGCGGACAGCATTCGAGGACTAAAGGTGATCGTCGGGATGTTGATCAGCGTCGGCTGGTTGCCGTATGAAACCGAGCCTTTGTCGCTCTGGTTCCAGCGGCTCCCTTCCCAGTTGATGAGATTGCCAAATGTTGGAAAGTTGATCACCGCCTTCGCACCGTTTGTCTGAGCGTAGAATGCGGGCGACATCCAATCGGCTCCGGGCGGACCTTTTAGATCGTTGAAGGTCACGCCCTTTGGCAGGCTGTTCACGACGACAACGACCTTGTCCTTAACGTCGATCCCCTGATATGGATTGATGTTTTTGGATTTGACGACCCAACCGTAACCGGCGAAAACGACCGGTGCGTCCTTAAATGACGCGGTCGTGATCGATGTCAAAAAGTCCTTACCGTATTCGTAATTCTGCCCGCTAAGCTCAAGCCGCGAATCGCGTGCGACAACCTTCTCCAGGGTCAGCGGGAACTTTTGGAAGTAGCTGCCGCTATCGCCGGCTGGTTTCAAACCCCAACTCGCCAGGTGCTGCGCAATATACATCGCCGCGATATCCAACCCTCGCGAAGGCGTATCGCGGCCCTCGAGTTCGTCGGACGCGATGAACGTCAAATACTCCTTGAGCTGTTTGGCAGTGACAGCATCGACGTTGCCGAAACTCGGTTTGACGGGCTGACTAGATTTTGCGGCCTTCTGCCCAAAAGTCGCCGATGACGAAAGAAATATTGCGAGTAAGATCGCAAAGGCCTGCGTTCTGATAAATAATTGTTTCACGTAATTGATTCCCTTTATGAGTTTAAGTTCCAGCTATGAGCTATCAGCTTCGAGCTGCCAGCTTTGGGCTCTACATTCCGAATACAGCGATGCCGTCCGGCGCTATGCCCGGGTTTACGCTTCCGGTAACGGTCATGCTTTCAAGGTCGATCTTTAGCACCTGATCGACCCCTGTTGAATTCGGATCTGGCCGTCCCGCGGTTATAAAAAGCGTCTTGCCGTCGGCCGAGAACGCAACGCCGAGCGGGACGTTGTCGAGCTTCATCCGCTTCACTTCCTTGCGAGTAGCGGCGTCGATCACGACGATCTCCTTTGTCGGAAGCATTGTGCAGATGACGTATTGGCCGTCGGGCGTGAAGCGGACGCGATACGGGCGGCCCTTGATGTCGATCTTCGCAACCGATTTTGCGCTGGCGAGATCGACGACCTCGGCCATTCCCTCGACGTTAAGGCCGACCCAGACTTCTTTTCCATCGGGCGATAAATCGATAGCTTCAGGCTGTTTGCCCACCGCGATCTGAACGATCTGTGACGGCCCGGGCGGTGCCGTTTGCGTGAAATTGAAAACCGTGACGCTGTCCGAGCCGATATTTGCGGTGTAAAGCTTCTTCTGATCCGGGGAGACGACGACCATGTGCGAGCCGTTTTGGCCAGTGCCCATTATCCAGTCGATCTTGTTGAGGGCCGTGTCGTACCGTGCGATCGCACGATTGGTCTCTGCCGAAAAATACAGTTTCGTTCCGATGATATGCAGCCCGTGCGGTCGCATCAACGGCGAAACATCGACACGGCGAAGTTCTTTCGCCGTTGCTATGTCTATCACCGAGATCGAGCTCCCGGCCGTCTGAGCACCGTAATTTGAAACATACGCCGTTTTGCCGTCCGCCGATAGAACCACCTCGTGCGGGCCGTCACCGACAGCTACTTTACCGGTAGCCTTCATTGTTACCGGGTCGATGATCGACATCGAAGCCTCGCCCTTGTTTGTCGTGACGAGCACAGGCTTTGCAGGTTGCGCGAAGACGGGCACTGCGGCCAGTAGGAATAGAATTGTAAGAGTTGAAACGAGTCTGATTTTCATGGTGATTTTGCTACTAATACGACTGTGACCAAAAAAGGTTTTCGTTCATCCGATATGAAATGGTGTTAGTATGAGGCCAGTCAGATCAATATGGAGCTCAATTACTACGTCGTGCTCGTCTTCGCTCCGCTACTGATCGTGGTGGGCGTACTAGGCTTTGTTATTCCCGACAACAAAAGTCTAACGAGTGGTGCAACGGCGTATAACGTGTTTCACATTATCTTCGGAGTGATCGGCCTCGCAGTATTATTCTCCGGGCAGACTAGTTGGATGAGGGCATTCAATATCGGATTCGGAGCGATTGATCTCTATCAGGCGCTGGCGAGTTTTGCCGGCCTTTTCCCGCAAGCTTTATTCAAATGGAAACGCGCCGATGATGTTCTCCACATCGTGATCGGCGCGTTTTTGGTCATTGTTGGTGTGTTTTTCTAGTTCGTATAACCAGGCACGATCTTGTATTCGAGCACTTTGTTGACTTCCTGCGCGCTCGGGTCAGCCAGATCATTTCTTACGAGCAAAACAAGATTGACGCCCGGACGCAGGGGATAGACACCGATGTATTTATAGTTGGCTCCGTATTTTTGGATCGCCTGGCCATCCTGATCGTTCTTTTTGAAGACGATCATTTCCGAGTCTTTGGTATCGATAAGCGAGCCAAAGTAGTTGGCCTTGGTGTAGTCCTTGGTGTACCACGTCATCGGCCAATAGTCGGGCGTCACTACCTCGATCACCGCGTCGCGGCCCTTGCCGCTCTTCTGCGCGTACTTATCCACCTCACGCATCATATCGAGGAAGCCTCGCCGCGTGTGAGCATAAACATAGACCATCTCGTCATCGTCGTAGCGGACGAAGCTAAGTTGGTAAGTCTGATAAATAAGCACGGCCGAACTCGCAATACACAGTACCGCGGCTGCGACCATGAGATCTGTCCTCTTCGACTCGAAAAACTGCCCGAGTCCATATCCCGCGATCATGCACATCGGCAGAATAAAACTGAGGTCAAGCCACGGCGTTTTGTACGGGATGATCGAATAGGCAAGGAAAAGCCCGAGCGCCCACAATGCGGTGAACATCGCAAAACGATGTTTCGCCTTTACGAACGTAAACAAAATGCAAAGCGTCGAAATAATAAGTATCGGCGACTCAAGCTTTAACAGCCATTTTACATAGCCGAGATAGCCGTGCATCGTGTGATCTTTGTTGCCGGTCTTCGTCCAGATCGCATACGCTTCAAATGCTTTCTTAACGCCATCCGCGTAGGTAAAGAATGACGAAAAGAACAACACGAAAAGGTAAGCTGCAACTACCGCAGACACAGCAACGATCAATATTGCGTTGCGGTTGTTACCGAGATTCTGTCTGAAACTCGACCACGTCAGCTCGACGGGTTCGGCAAATGTCGCGTCATTCGCCCGACGCATATCGAGGATGAACATCACCCAAGCTGCAGTAGCGACCGCCATCATGAACAGGATCGATCCGAAAACGAAAACCTCCGGGGGACGGAAAGGATTGAACGCGATCGTGTTGTACAACCATTTAAAACCGTCGATGATCTCGGCGTAGTAGTACAGCATCGTCAGGCCGAGAAACGCGTGCGCACCGACGATAATCTTTGTCCATTGGTCGTCGAGAGCGGACGCAGGGCGGAATTTTCGCCAGACCCAGATCGAAACGCACGCGATAGCCATCGTCCCGAGCGTGATAAATGCAGTTTCCTTTGTGGCAAAAAAGAGTGAAACGGACGCAGCTGCGAGTATCAAATAGATCGGCCGCCCGTTGTCCCAGCCGAGCAGCATTCGAATCACAAAGAATGCGAGAACTGCCTCAATCATCACAAAGACGAGCCGAAAAACCCACACCGTCGTCGGATTTTCACCGCCTATGTACGATGCAAGATTGAGAGCCGACGGCAGAAAGGCGGTCAGCAGTAGCAATGACATCCATACGATCGCTCCGTAGCCTGCCTCTTTCTTCTCAATAAAGAATAGAACCGAAACGACGATCGCGAGGCTAAGGAATACAAAAAATATCTCGTGAATATAATAACGAGAGATGAAGACCATTCCCGGCGAAAGCGTGACCAATGCGGCGGCGATCAGCGTGCCGGTACGCCCGAGATAGTCTTTCAAATACAGCACCAGCACGACCATTAGCACGCCAAAGATCGCCACACTGGCTCTAATCCCGAAGGTCTCAAAACCGAAAATTTTCACAAAGGCCAACGAGATGTAATACAACGTAGGCCCGTGATAATTGGCCGGATCATATTTGTACGTGCCATCGGTAATAAGATTCTTGAGAAAAAATCCGTTAACGCCTTCGTCGTGGTGCATGACCTTCAGCGTTAGGTCATAAAAACGCAAAAAAGTTGCGACCGCGACGATAAAGGCCGCAGCACCGAACCACATGCGATCAAATTCACCGCTGTTCACAACCGGAACATCCGGCTCTGTAATAGGAGCTTGAACCGGCTCTTCTACTTCCGGGCTGGCCGCGGTATCGGCCGCCGTGTTCACGTTTTTGCGTTTCTTTGCTTTCATTACCGTTATTTGACCTTATAGACACGATATTCGCCTACTTCCACAGCAAGCGGGAATTTTCTGAAAAACTCCTCATTAGCTTTCAACGTATTTCGCTCCTCGGGCGAGACAAGTACGTAATCAATTTTGTGCTTTGCGAGCAGAGCATCTGCTGCCGCCCCGCCCTGATAGATCTGTTTTACGTCCTGCTCCCGCGTTCCCGGATCGATGCCGTGCGACGTCAGATGCGCGGTGAAACGCATCAACGATTGACGCCCGGTCAGGACCGTCGCCGTGTTGAAGGTCGGAGCATTTAGGAAGAGTGCGTTCGGCGGCGTTTTCGTCTTTACCTGTTCGGCCATCTTCATCGCATCAGCCTCGAAGACCCTAAATTTTGTCACGCCAGCCATGGTGCGGAAAACATCAAGAGCTCCCGATAGCGTCAAGACCAAAAGGCATGCGATCGACACGGCCTTCAAAGCCTGGCTCTTTTTCCACAACCACGCGAGACCGTACGCGACGAAAGGTATCGATAGGAGGAACCAATACACAAGCACCTTGATGTTGTCCCATTGCCACGGTGCGAGCTTCGCGATATTCGAGATCACAAATAACGCGACGAATGGGATGTAGAACAATAGGAGTCGCGGAAAGACCGGCTTTACTTTCTCCTCACCTTCTTTCGCCTCTGTAGTCGGATTCTTGTCATTGTAATAGAGCCAGATCCCGAGGACGATCATCGGGAAGAGAATACCGGTGTTCTTGATCCAAAACCACACAAAACTCTCGTCAGGCTTCTTGTCCCAGCCAAAGAAAAACTCAAAGAATTTCGACGATTCGCTCGCGCTTCCGGCCATTGCCCAAGCGAGGAAGGGAACGGCCACGACCGCAGTCGCGACGCCAAAGATGATCCACGATTTCCACTTATCGAGCCGAAACGCGAAAAGGAATGCTGTAACAACAAACAACGCCGCCAGACTGTGAAGATGTATCAGCGGCAGCATTCCGGCAAGTAGCCCGGCACCGATTGCCACGCCATTGCTCCTGATAATATTCGGAATAGGGAAACCGTCTTTCTTTTCGGGCTTATCGGTTGCTTCGACATCCTTGGGGCAGTTGAAGATCCGCCAGAGCCCGCCGAGGACGAGTACGACGAGCGGCATCCCGAGCAAAAGGCTTCGCTGGGTCATGAATAGCACGACCATTGTGTTGCCCCAGCGAAATTTGTCGCCGATGGTATAGTCGCGTGGCAGATTCGCGATGAAATCCGAGAAGCCTTTGGCATGCTCGGTCATATCCTTGAACGCCCAGGCAAAGCCGAGTCCGCCACTGAAAAATAGCAATGCCGGTGCGATGCGGCCAGCGAGTTTGCTGCCCGTCAACGTGGCCACGAAATTCTCAAGCAGCACCAACAGCGAGAACGCCCAAGAAATATTCTGCACGAACATCGCCGCTTTTACCTCGCCACCGAGCTTCATGTAGCACGCTGTCACCAGATCGGCGATGAACGGATAACTAAATTTTGCTCCGGCCCACGAAGGGTTAACAGGTGGAAAATTGTTGATCTCAGTAAAGCTGAAGATCGCGCCGAGATGGAACGGGAGGTCACCGTAGTTGTTAGAGCCGCCGGTGTACAGGCCATCCTTGAGTTCGTATATCGTCCGATCAAAGAAATACCAGAAAACTACAAAGAAAAAGGCGTAGTAAAGTAAACGAAGAAATTTGGCAGGCGTGAAGCCCTGCGTTTTCCCTTTAGCACGTTCCCAGTCTTGAAGTGCGCGTCCCCGCAGATCAGTGCTGCGCATTAAAGCGAGCGGGAGCAACGTGATGATCAACGAAATAGAGACAGTAACGGCGCTAAACCCTGCCAGGCAAGCTACCACGAACGAGACAAGTCCGAACACCGCCGAGCTGATAATATTACCTGCCGCGAGCCGCCACATCAGGGGCTTTTCCCGCGCGACAAGGTACGTCAGCGAAGCACCGCTCGCGGCCAATGCGATGAGTAGCAAAAGAGATACGATCATGTGGAATCAGTGCGTAAAAAACTACATAAAAGGTTACTCTATCTCGCCCAACGCTCAAAACGCGCGAAAGCTCTCGCAGAACGTGTAGCGGCTGACATCACAATCGTTTATACTTATCGCAAATTCCATCAAGGGGACGTGTGGTCATGAAAGCTATTACGGTTCTAATTTTCGCGTTTTTGTTCGCAGTGTCGATCTTGGCGTCCGAGCCTGAAGCAGCGTCGCGAATCGCGGGTGTACAGCAGATTACCGACACGGTTGGCATTGTCCATACCACGACCAAGCTGTTTCGTACCGTCGACGGCGGCGTGACGTGGGATGCACTCGGTCTCGATGGGGGCACTATCGCGGGCGTAAGATTTGCCGACACCCAGAACGGTTGGGCGGTCGTTTTTGATCGCATCGGCGAACAACTCATCCTTGCCAACACAAGAGATGGCGGCTATTCATGGGTAACACGCTCCATCGCAGCCAACGTATTCGGTGAGGACACGTATTTTGAAGAAGCTACGCTGCAGATCGCTGGCAAAAACGTCACCGCCACATTTCGCATCCCGACAAGTTCAAACTTCGAGGGCCGAGCGGTATTTCGCACCATTGACGGCGGTTTGACGTGGACGCAGTTCGAACGCTCCATCGAAAAGCGCACCAGCGACGAGCCGAAAGCGATCGCCTCACGTAGTTGGAAGGTTCACACCGAAGGCTCCTGCACCGATGCGAAACGCGGCTGCTTTCAGGAAACGGTCTTGCTCACTGATCTAGGCCGCGACATTACGCCTTCGGAGATCAAGCAGGCATCGACCGTCGCTCGGCTCAATGCCGAGCGGGCAGCCGCGACCGAAGTTCTCCTTCTGCCACCAAACGGCTCCGTCCGAATAAGCCTCAATCGCGGCTTCGACAAATGCACCGCTGGCACGATCGCGCAGATGCAGACTTGGTGGAACGCATCGCCGCTCTACGACAGCAATATCTATATTTCGGGTCGTAATCGAGGCTGTTCGCAGGCTCAACTAAACGCAAATTGGGTCAATCAAGTCTCAACCATGGGCTGGGGCCTGATCCCGACGATCGTCGGCTATCAATCGCCCTGCTCGGTCTGTACGACCTGTCAGAAGCACAGTTCAGACACCGCCGTTGCCGAAACCCAAGGCCGTGGCGAAGCAGATATTGCCGTTGCCGATGCAACAAATCTAGGCCTCACGGCCGGTTCGATCCTTTATTACGACATGGAGCGTTATGACGAGACTGCTCAGACGCCGAATTGCCGCGTCTCGTCAACCGCATTCCTAAAAGGCTGGACCGAGCGTATCCGCGAACTGAATTACCGCTCCGGCACCTATGGCAGCCTAAAAAACGCACAAGACGACTGGAGATTTATGCCTTCGCAAAGCCAGATGGAGGCCGTCTGGTTAGCCAACTGGGATAACAACCCCACTGTTTGGAGTTTTGCGGCGTTCCCAAGTTTTCCTTCGAGTGTTTGGGCTAACCACCAGCGAATAAAACAATGGCAGGCCCCGCATAACGAGACCTGGGGCGGTGTGACGTTCAATATTGACGGCAACATCGCCGACGGCCCGGTCGCGGGTTTGGCGATCGCTAAGAACAAAACAGCCGATTTTGACGGCGACCGCAAGGCCGACATCAGCGTTTTTCGCCCCGATACAGGTGTATGGTACGTACTTAATAGTCAGAGCGGCGGTACCACCTACACAAATTTCGGTCTCTCGACGGACATTCCTACGCCGGGCGATTATGATGGCGACGGTCGGACGGATTTCGCGGTATTTCGACCGTCCACCGGCGTATGGCACATGCAGATGAAAGCAGGGACATATCTCGCACGCCAGTGGGGAACAAACGGTGACATTCCCGCCGCGGCCGACTATAACGGAGACGGCAAGACCGACCTCGCCGTTTTTCGCCCCTCGAACGGCACCTGGTACATCGCCAACAGCGACAGCCTCGCCACCGGCACTTATGCAACTTGGGGTATCGCGGGCGACAAACCTGTCGTTGGTGATTACGACGGCGACGGTAAGGCCGACATAGCCGTATTCCGACCATCGAATGGCGTCTGGTACATCCTTCGAACCACAGACGGCGGCTATACGATCGAAACCTTCGGCCTCGCGGGCGACCGCCCTGCTCAGGGGTATTTCGACAACGACAACCGCACCGATATTGCTGTGTATCGCCCGTCGAACGGCACGTGGTACATCTATCGAAGCTCAGATGGAGCCGTCGCTTATGCCAACTGGGGTCTCGCCGAGGATTTGCCGGTGACCGCCGATTACGACGGCGACAACCGCGACGATGTAGCCGTATTCCGCCCGTCAAACGGTATTTGGTACATTCTGCGAAGCAGTGGCGGTTTCTCGACCACCAACTGGGGCCTCGCATCGGATGCACCGGTGCCAAATGCGTATTTGCCGCAATAAGCGTATCGCCGCCGCGTTTGCGTCTTTGCGTGAACTTTCCGGGCGCTGTAAACTTAGGTCTTTTGGCCACACAGCCACTTTGAAGCCCTATGTTACAAGCAGGAATCGTTGGCTTGCCCAACGTCGGAAAATCGACACTTTTTAATGCACTGATCGCTCAGGAATCGGCACTGGCGGCAAATTATCCATTCGCGACCATCGAGCCAAACGTCGGCGTCGTGGCCGTCCCCGACGAACGCCTCGCCGTTCTCGAAAAGCTGAACAAAGCCCAGAAAGTAGTGCCCGCAATGGTCGAGTTTCTCGATATCGCGGGCCTCGTTCGGGGTGCTTCGAAGGGCGAGGGTTTGGGCAACCAATTCCTCGCGAATATCCGAGAGACGCACGCCGTCATTCAGGTGGTGCGCTGCTTTGACGACGACAATATCATCCACGTCGAAGGCTCTGTCGATGCCGTCCGCGACATCGAGACCATCCAGATCGAACTCGCACTTGCGGACCTAGCCTCCGCCGAAAAGCGTCGCGAAAAGGCCATCCGTGCGATCAAAGCCTCCGGTGACAAAGCCGCAAAAGTTGAGATCGAGATCCTGGACAAGATACAGCCGCTCCTCGAAGAAGGCCGCCCGGCGCGTGCCGCCGACCTCACCGACGACGAACGTGCGACGCTAAAAACATGGTTCTTCCTCTCAACCAAACCAACGATCTACGCGGCAAACGTCGATGAAGAAACGCTCGCCGACCCAGAGAGCAACGCACATGTTCAGGCAGTGATGAAGCACGCCGCGAGCGAAAACGCCGACGTCGTCGTCATCTGCGCCAAGCTCGAAGCCGAACTCGTCGCCCTCGACCCCGCAGAACGCGACGAATACCTAAAAGACCTCGGCCTCACCTCGAGCGGCGTCGATAAACTCATTAAAGCCGCCTATCACATGCTCGGCCTAATGAGCTTTCTCACCGCCGGGGAAAAAGAGGTTCGCGCATGGACCATCCCGATCGGCACCAAAGCTCCGCAGGCCGCCGGCGAGATCCACACCGACATCGAACGCGGCTTCATCCGCGCTGAAATTGTCAGCTACGACGACCTCGTCGCCACCGGATCGAGAAAAGCCGCCCTCGAAAAAGGCCTGGCCCGCGTCGAAGGCAAAGAGTACATAATGCAAGACGGCGATGTGGTGGATTTTCGGTTTAATGTATAGAAACTGGTAGCTCTCGATTGCGGGTACGTTGTAAAATTTCGAATGCGAGAAGGCGACTTGAACGAAGATCGAAAGGACATGCCTGATACGGCGATTATTCGTCGCATGCGGGACCGAAGGACGATCCGAATCGGGACCGGCGATTCGATCTTGTTCGACGTAGCGGCATATAAGCTCGACCGTGAACTCGGCGTTGCCGAGCATACTGCTGTCGAAAACAATCTGCGGATAGTCACCAAATGGCCCGACATTATCTTTGATACCTCTGCCTTTTGAACCTTGTCACGACAAGTTCGCTTCGGCCGATCTGATACTAACTTTATGCCACCGACCATCAAAGAACTCGTTGTTTACACGCCTGCTGAGAATTTCGAGGTTTCTAAGGCGTTTTATACCGCTCTCGGGTTCGAGTTGACCGCAGGCTGGGGCGGTACCATGGATTGCCATCTTGGCGGGGCAACCTTTCGGCTGCAGAATTACTATGTGAAAGATTGGGCCGAGAACTTTATGATGAAATTCGACGTGGACGATGTCGACGCGTGGCACGCACACGCTAAGAAGGTGATAGACGAAGGTGATTTTGCCCACGCCCGTTACGACACGCCGGAAATGGTAGGCGGCGACACAAAGATCTTCCACGTTTGGGATCCGTGCGGTGTGTTGTTGATCTTTATTCAGTAAGCGAGATCTTTGAGCTTCCGCCTGTTTTAAGTGTTCCACCGTCCCACTATGGAACATTGAACACGAATTTCTTGACTCGTATGAAACGAGTGGTATATTTAAGCTAGATGAAGCGCTTGATAACAAACAAGAGAACGGTGGCGGCATTTGTGCTGGCATTTCTTTGTTTGAACGTCGGCGGCGTCCTGTGCCTGACGTATTGCACGCAGATCGCGATGGCTACTCCTGCGGCTGGCGATGATTTGCATCTTTCCGAGCATTGCCGCAAGACAAAAAAGGCGGCAGAGGAGAAGAATAAGGATTCTTCCCACTTACAGGCAAACGAGGCTTCGTGCTGTATGTTGCCCGTCGCGATGTTCTCGGCTCCGGTCGAGAAGCGGCCTGAGTTTGCTGTGAAACTGATCGTCGCTTCTCCGGCTGAGATCAGGTTTGAGCTGACCGCTCCGGTTTTTTCCGCTCATAGTTCTATTGTCATCCCGGTCTATCGCCCACCGCCGCTCGACCGGCGTGGTGAACGTATTCTCCATTCTGTCATCCGTATTTAGCTCGACTGCGTTGTGAAGTAACTCGCTTCACGCATTAGTCTCGCCCGGCTGTCTTTGGCACGGGCTAACCCTTTTGTTTTGAGCTTTATTACGGAGACATATCATGAGATCGAAAATTTTAGTACTTATCACCACCATCCTTCTTTTCGGAGTTGGCTTCGCCGTTTACGCCTACAATTCTACCCAGTCCACCACCGAGACGGTTGCAGCTTCGTGCTGTAGCTGCTGCGGTGATTCTTGCCCAATGAAGGCGAAAGATGCTAAGACCACCGCAGGCGAGGCAAGCCACCAGTGCTGCTGCAAGGGCGACGGAACTTCGTGCCCGATGAAGTCAAAGGACGGCAAGTCCGGCGACAAAATGGCGATGGCCGGAGACGGCAAACATTCGTGCCCGATGATGTCAGGCGAGGCCGCTCATAAAATGGAGCCGGGCATGAAGCACGACATGAAAATGGCCGAGGGCGAATCTTGCCCGATGATGAAGGACGGCAAGTCTGCAAAGATGGACGAGATGCACAAGGGCATGCCCGGAATGAATCATTCCAAGAGCGGCCATTCCTGTCCGTGCTGCAGCCACAATAACGAAAAGAAAGGTACGACAGAAAAAGGAGCGATCTGAAAGCTCAGCCAGCCGTTTCCGGGTCGCGTTTACCGTGACTCGGAAAACGGCGGCTGAATTTGTCGTATGAAATTATTGTTAACAGCCATATTTGGCGCCGCATTGTCGTGCTTTGCTCGGTCAAGGCGACGTTGAAAAAGGTGGGAGAGTAAGAATGAAGGGAAGGAATTTTTTAGTGATCGCGATCCTTTCGACGCTGTTTGCGGCGGCGTGCGGTTCGCCGAGCTCGTCGAACAAAGCCGTTGATCCGCACGCCGGAATGGACCATAGCAAGATGGATCATTCGGCGATAAAGAATTCGCCCGATGCGGCGGCGGCTGATTATGACTTGCAGTTCATCGATACCATGATCGTGCATCATCAGGGGGCGATCGACATGGCGAAGATGCTGCCCGGGAAGGCCGAGCATCCAGAGATGAAGAAACTGGGCGTCGTCATCATCGCTGCACAGGAACGCGAGATCACCGAGATGAAGGCTTGGCGTGAGAAGTGGTTCGCAGGCAAGCCGCCAGCGATCAATATGGAGCTCGCCGGCATGAACGCCTCGATGGCGGGAATGGACATGAAGAAACTAGGTTTGCTGAGCGGCAACGCGTTTGACCTTGAGTTCATCAAGCAGATGATCCCGCATCACGATGGCGCCATCGCGATGGCTCGAGAGGCTCTGAAGCGTTCGCAAAAGGACGAGGTAAAAGCCCTCGCCAAGAGTATTATCAATGAGCAGCAAGGCGAGATCGACGAGATGAAACGATGGCAGGGCGAATGGAGCAAGTAACAGCTAGCGATACGTTGAATGGCCGTTGGCTGCTGCTCGCGGCATGGCTGATGGCGGTGCTGGGCACGGTAGGCAGCCTGTTTTTCAGCGACGTGATGGGTTATGCGCCGTGTGTACTGTGTTGGTATCAGCGTATCGCCCTGTATCCCCTGATTCTTATAATCGGCGTTGGGATAGCGACCGGTGACAAGCGAGTTGTGCGATATGCCTTACCTCTCACTCTGGTGGGACTTGCGATCGCGGCTTATCACAATTTGTTGTATTACGGCTTTATCCCCGAGAGCATCACGCCGTGTACCGAGGGCGTGCCGTGCAACGCCGTACAGATCGAGTTGCTCGGTTTTATTACGATACCGCTGATGGCTCTTGGTGGATTTGTCACCGTGGCAGCGTGTATTTTGGCCTTTAGTTATAAGAATAAATAGTTATGAGAAATGAAGTGAAGATCATGGGTTTGGTTCTCGTGATAGTGATCGCGGGGGCGTTTATAGGTTCGAGATATTACCGCAGCTCTGTGCAGGAAGTGCGAAAACCCACCGCAAATACCTCGACGTCAGCACCTTCCGGCCAGCTTATTCGAGAGGACAGCCCGACGATGGGCCCGGCCGACGCGAAGGTTACGCTCGTTGAATTTTACGACCCGGAATGCGAAAGCTGTGCCTCGTTTGCTCCGGTGGTGAAAAAGATCTACTCAGACTACGGCGGCAAGGTCCGGCTCGTGATGCGTTACATGCCGCTGCACAAAAATTCGATCACGGCGGCAAACTTCCTAGAGGCGGCAGGCGAACAGGGTAAATATTGGGAAGCTCAGGATCTGCTCTTTAAGAAACAGGGCGAATGGGGCGAAAAGCACGGCGCTCCGCCCGATCCGAACGCGCCGCCGATCAATGTCCTTTTTGACAAATACGCAAAAGAACTCGGGATCGATATGGAAAAGGCGAGAGTCTCGATCAACGCGCGCAAATTCGATGAAAAGATCGAGCGTGACCGCAAAGACGGCCAAGGCCTCGGTGTCAGACGCACCCCGACATTCTTTGTCAACGGCCGCGAGCTCGCTCGCTTTGGCGAAGGCGATTTGCGGGCTTTGATCGAAGAGGAACTCAAGAAATAGTAGATGGCTGGTTGTTGTCAAACCGAATGCGGGCTCGATCCTAATGCCGGCAAGCAACGGCAAACGCTGTGGATCGTTCTCGTGATCAACGCCGTGATGTTTGTGGTGATCGCAGCCGCAGCATTTGTCGGCTCATCAAATTCGCTGATGGCTGACAGCTTGGATAACCTCGGCGATTCACTGACGTACGGTCTGAGTTTGTACGCTGTTGCGAAGGCGGGGTCTGTGAAATCGAAGGTTGCGTTGTTTAAAGGCGGGTTGATCTTGTTGGCTGCTCTCGTCGTCGCCGGGAACATCGTCTATAAATTGATCGTTCCATCTGTGCCGAGCTTCGAAATGATGGGGATTTTTAGCCTCGCGGGGCTTGCTGCAAACTCGGTTTGTCTCGTGCTGTTAACTCGTCACCGGAACGAGGATGTTAATATGTCGTCGGTTTGGGAGTGCTCGCGCAACGATATTGCGTCAAACCTGTCGGTTTTTGTTGCCGCTGGAGCAGTTTGGGCGACCGGTTCGATGTGGCCTGATATGATCGTCGCCGCTGCTTTGGTTTGTCTTTTGTTGAGGTCGGCGATCAGGGTAAACACCTCGGCGATCATTGAACTTAAAACGGCTCATAACGCCGCAAATTGATATGAAAGTAATAATTGTTACGCTTATTTTGCTCGCCGCGACCGTCGGCTATTCGCAGGGTCCGACGCCCGTAAAGCTGAAAGGGCAAGTTGTATGTTCGATCTGCTGGTTTGAGGCTGATGATCGGAAGAAGGTTCCCTACGGTACGCTGGCTGATATCAAATGTGCCACCGATTGCTCAAATGATAACGAAACCCAATCTTTGTCGGTCGAGGATGAAAAGGGATTTACGCTCTACACTCTCGAAAAAGGTGACTTCAAGACAGACGGCAAAGATTTTCTAAAGCTTGTACCGAAAATGGTCGAGATCGAGGGCACGCTTCGAACGGAGAAGGACAAGAAGTTTCTGCGTGTGAATTCGCTGACGGTTATAAAAGGGCTGGTGGCAAAACCTACGCCGCTCCCGATCGAAGCTCCGCTTGCACTCAAGGACCTCACAGGTGCCGAGCAATCGCTCGCAGGCTATCGCGGTCGCGTGGTGGTGTTGAACTTCTGGGCGACGTGGTGCGAGCCCTGTAAAAAGGAGATGCCTGATCTCTCGGCGATACAAAACGAGTACGCAGCACTTGGCGTGCAGGTGATCGGTGCGGCGGGGGATGCGGCGACGGACTCGGCTAAGGTGCTCAAATTCATTCGTGAATACAAGCTGAACTTTCCGGTTTGGGTCGGGGCTCAGACATCGGACATGGAACGATTCGGTATGGGGAGCGTTCTACCGGCAACTGTGATCATCGACCGCGAAGGCAAGATCGTCTGGCGTGAGATAGGGATCATCAAGCCGCTCGAACTGAGAAAGGAGCTCGACAAAATCCTACTTCCAAAGGTCGCGGAAGCGACCAAGGTGGCAAAGGCAGACAAAGCGAAGACAAAAAACTCTTCGCTCGTCCCTGCCTGACCTGTCTGACCGGGCGAAGGCCAGGCTGTCCGGGGGACGGCCGATAATCCAAAGAAATTCACCGCCGGTTTGCGGCTGATCAACGGACAAGTTGATCGTGCCGCCGTGCGTGCGACGTTGATCTACCGCTGGCATCCGCGCGTGCACTTCGGCGTGGAATACAATCCAAAAGTTGGCGAGGTGCGACCGCTACTAACACTGATTCCGGTCACGGAAACGCTAAACCGTCCGGCGATCATCTTTGGCATCTCGTCCGACCGCATTGGCACGCCGTCAGGAACTTCGTTCTATCTGACGGCGAGCAAAGACCTGCAGCACTGGACAGGATTGCCAATAGCACCCTATGGCGGCATCGTTTACGGTACGTATGAAAAGCGGTTTAGAGCGATCGGTGGGCTTGTCGTCCGGTTTCATCCGCAGGTTTCGTCGATCATCCAGTTCGACGGCGTAAAGGTACACCCGAGCTTAACCTACACATTCAACGACACACACGCGCTAACCTTCCTGATGATCCGTGGAAAAAATCCTGGAGCGACTTACACGTTTTCGTTTTGATGCCGACGACCTTACGGAGCTATCGACAGGTCTCTTCTTGTAAGTTCCTCTACAATTCGCAGAAAATCCAAGGGCTTGACGATTCGAAGCGGTCGCGTTTTCTGCCGAAACTCTTTACCCGCCACGTCGAAATCAGTCATTAGGTCGAGAAGGTCGTTATCAAGTGTGACTAGATACTGGGCATTCGCCTCAATGGCCAGATTTATATATTGTTCGTCATCGACATCGCGCGGAAGTGAAAACATCTCCGGAACTACAGAAAGGACTGTGGCGGAAATGAGCAACCTACTGATGAACTCGCTTATCACTTCATCGGTGTATCTGAAGCATTCTTTAATGTAGTCACGATGAAGGACGTTGTTAAGTTCGAGCAGAGTACTTTCGCTGACGAATAGCTGAACAAAATCAGCTTCAACTAGCCTGAAACAAGCGGATGCGGGGTTGTTACGATTTGCTGCTGCTTGAATCAGGACATTGCAGTCAAAGATAGCAGTGATTGGTGGGGCGTCTTTCACGAGGCTAGTCTAACCGAGCTTTTTCTGGGCGCAAACGTCGATTCTTGCTCTCTTTACCAAACCACCGATCTCGTCTTCTGAAAAATTCTCGGTGTGTTCTCTGAAAGGAGCAAATATCTCGTCGAGCGTTCTTGTCTGATTAACATCATCTTCGATTATCTTTTTCGCGTAATCCGCGATCTCGGTAAATCCACGAGCTACGGCCCGCCTTTTCAAACGGGCTTCAAGATCGGGAGTAAGAGTAATCGATAATGTCATAACCTTTAACCTTCTCTTCGAAATTATCACAACCCATACGCGGCAAGGGAACAAGAGGAGTGGTGCCCTCGGAAGGATTCGAACCTACAACCAAGCGATTATGAGCCGCGTGCTCTACCATTGAGCTACAAGGGCAACCAAATAGAAGTTTAAGTAAATCGCCGATATCTGGCAAACCGGCACGATTAATCGAGTGGTCGAGACTGATCGTCGTTGAAAGTCGGCGGTGGTGGTGGATCGCCTACAATAGGTGCGTCCGGAATTCGATCTAGGAATTTGAATAAGATTAGAAGAGCGACAATACTCGCGACGATCGCAGCGAGCGTTATCACCCAAGTGAGGTCGTCGTATAGCGTCTCTTCCCAGCCCCAGACCGCGATGCCCACGCCGATCAATATACTGATCCCGAATGATACCAGAAACTGGACCCCGATGAACGTCGCTCCGCAAATCGCCCCCCAAAGGATGCCATTGCGACCCGTGTCCCGTGCTTTTTTGTAGCCGAACCATATCGCAAGGATCGCTAGTATCATAGGGTTCCTTAATTCACTTCCTCAAACGTCGGCTTCTTGCTGCTTACCTTCTTGTATGTTCCCTGCGAAGTCACGTTGTGGCCAAATCCACAATCTGAATCAGAGCCGGACTGCGTGACCTTGACCTCGCCGGGGTTGACGAATTTGATGGTGATCTTGCAGGGGCCGAACTCGTCTGATGAGTAGATCGCAGTGTCACCCTTGATCGAAGCTTCGCCGGACAGGGCGCCCATGTTTACCGAGACTTCTCCATTTTGCATTGTGTATGGATAAAGAAGATCAAAGGCGATCTTGAGTTTGCCACCGCCGAGGGCTAGGATGTCGAGTTGGTTCGAGAAGTCTTTGTACTTCTTTCCAATGAAGCTCATCTTGAAAGTACCGGTTACTTCTGCACCCGAAACGCTCGCACGAGATTTCTGGGCATACGCGTCAGGCGAAAACAACATCATACAAACCAAGGCAAAAACGACGACAATCGGTTTACGCATATTTCCTCTTTTCGATAAAGGGATTATCTGCTATATTTTGCCTAACTATTCCGTAAATTAAAAGACAAAAGGAACTAAATCGATGAGCGCAAACGCAGAAACGATCAATGGTGGTGCCATTCCGGCCGCTTCCGGCAAGCACCCTAAAGGCCTATACGTACTTTTCGCGACCGAGATGTGGGAGCGTTTCAGCTTCTACTCGATGCTCGCACTTTTTACGTTGTACCTTCGCGACCCGACGGAAGGCTTTGGGTGGACTGCGACTGAGGCGACTTCGCTCTACGCGAATTACCTGATGTTCGTCTACGCCAGCCCGCTCATCGGCGGCCTGATCGCTGACAAGATTACCGGCTATCGTAAAGCCGTGATGATCGGCGGATTCTTCTTCATGGCCGGTCACGGATTGCTCTCGATACCGGCGATGTGGGCGGTTTATCTGGCTTTGACGTGTTTGGTCATAGGTAACGGTTTCTTCAAGCCAAACGTCTCGACCATGGTCGGCAACCTATATCCCGAGGGATCGCACCTCAAGGATCGGGCCTACAATATTTTCTATTTCGGCATCAATGTTGGAGCGTTTATCGCCCCAATTGTGATGGAACTCGTGAGATCACAATTCGGTTTCCACCCGGCGTTTGCAGTGGCGGCATTCGGAATGGTCTTCTCAGTCGGCATATTGTGGTACTTCCGGAACATGGTCGAAGGCGCGGATAGTAAGGCTGACGATGCCGGTGCAGCAGAAAATGAAAAATCCTCTGCGGCCTCGGCGCTAATGAATACCGTCTCGGACAGCAAACGCATCATGGCGCTGATCGTTGTATTCCTGATCGTCATCGTTTTCTGGATGGTCTTCCACCAGAACGGTTCAACGCTCACCTATTGGGCGGATGATAACACCGCCTGGAATGTCTCGGGAACGATCTCAAATTCGATCAACGCCTTCTGGGTCATTACTCTGACATTCCCGCTTGTCTGGTTCTGGGGCTTTCTGGACCGGAAGGGCAAGGAACCGTCTACGCCGACCAAGATGGCGATTGGTATGACGTTGACGGGCCTGTCATTCCTCGTGCTCTACCTTGGTGCGAGCTACGGTGAAAAAATGACCAAGGGAGCCGCAGAGCTTGCATCGGGGGACTTCCGCGTCAATGAGCGTGTCCTCACCAACCTTGGGAATGCCGGTGTGCCGAAAGATGTGCTCGACAAGATCCAAAATGCGAAAGCTGCGGACGGGAAGAACAGCATTTTTGGCGTGAAGTTCTCCAAGAAAACCGACGAAGCGACTAAGGTCGAGGCCTCAGGTGAACAGCAACTCGTCGCCGCCATTAACACCGCCGCTCCGGGCGAAGGCGATAAGAATAAGGCTGCAATTCTGCAAAATGCCTATCTTTTCCGCGTGTCACCCTTCTGGCTGATCTTGGCTTACGCGATCGTGACACTTGGAGAGCTAATGCTCTCGCCAATGGGCCTATCCCTGGTCTCAAAAGTAGCCCCGATCAGCAAACGCGGCCTGCTCATGGGCGGCTGGTTCGTTGCCACCGCGATCGGCAACAAGCTAACCATGATCGGCATCTACTGGGACATCTGGCTCCAATCGACATTCTTCCTCGCCTTGGCTTGCATGGCGTTGGTAATGGCCGTCGTTCTCTTCGCGATCTTGAAGCCGTTGAAAAAGGCGATGCCAGGCGTTTAGTCAGAACCGCCTGCGTAAGCGAGCGGCTTGGACGCTGTCGCGAGACAACGTTGAATCAAAAATTGCCTCGTTTTGAAACAAAGGTCAGTGCCCCCCGCTTTACGCAGGGGGTTCTGACATTTTTGCCTCCCGAAACGCCTGCATTGCTTCAGCGGCGCCTGCATGCATGATTTCTGGCTTGTGGTACTTCCAGTACTTTTCAAACTCTTCATGGCTCATCTGCGTATTCTCACCGCGAGCCTTTTCCTTTAAATAATTCTCGGCCCAGGCACGGGTGTCCATATCTTTATTCAACGCCGTGCGGGCTCCGTGCATCATATTGTCGCGTTCCATAAACGATTCCTCGTGTGCTACCTTCGTATTTAGTGCATTTACCGGAGTAAATTTGTGAAGAAAAACTTAATTTCTCTTTTATTGATACTAGCATTTATGCCCGTCGCGGGTCTGGCCCAGAAGCCTACGTCCGCCGCTGCAAAGACGTCAGCAACGGTGACGGCCACCAAACAGCAGGCTGCCCCTTACGAGATCCCGATCACCGTCAAAACACTGGCCAATGGCATGCAGATAATAGTCTTGCCGGATGCATCCGTGCCGCTCGTGACCGTAGAGCTTGCGGTTAGGAACGGCTCCTTCACAGAGCCGCCTGAGCTCAACGGCTTGTCACATCTGTACGAACACATGTTCTTTAAGACAAATCGAGCGACTCAGCTATTTCGCTGTGAAAAGGTCAAGTTTGGCAACCCGCAGATGTATCGGCAGTTCGGCTGCGATGCGATCGTTCGCCTAAAGCCGGAGATCGGTGACCCGAGCTATTTTGAACGGATCGACGAGCTTGGCATTGTCAATAACGCCTCGACTCGCGAAGAGGTTGTGAACTTCTACTTCACGACAACCACTCCAAATCTCATCCCGGCAATGAGGTTTATCCGCGATGCTGCCCGTTTTCCGGCATTTGACGAAGAAGATCTGACGACAGAACGGGAGGCCGTCCTTGCCGAGCTCGAGCGAAATATGTCTCAGCCCGGCTATTACCTCAATCAGGCTCTGCTTGAGCGGCTTTTCTACAAATACCCGACCCGAAAAAGCCCCGGCGGTACGCGAGAGACGGTCAGTGCTGCGACGACCGAGAAAATGCGGCTCATCCAGTCGCGGTATTACGTGCCTAATAACTCGGCACTTGTCGTCACGGGTGATGTGAAGCCGGATGAGATCTTTACCCAAGCCGAAAAACTCTTTGGCGATTGGCCCAAGGCAGACGATCCGTTCATAAAGTTTCCGTTGGTCGAGCATCCGCCACTTACAAAAAGCGAAGGCGTTATCGTCAGTCAGCCTGTACAGAGCATCCTGATAATGGTCGGATGGCAGGGTCCGTCAATCGGCAAGGACGATGCTGGAACATACGCAGCCGACGTTTTCTCGTTCATCCTGCGTCAGCCGAATTCGCGTTTTCAGCGGGCTTTAGTCGATTCCAAACTCGCCGCCGGTGCCGATCTCGGTTATTACACACAGCGAAACGTCGGCCCGATACAGTCAACGATTGCAACCACACCCGACAAGGCAAAGGCCGCTGTCAAGGCTCTTTACGCTGAGATCGCACAGTTTGATAAGCCAGATTATTTTACTGACGAGGAGCTCGATAACGCCAAGGCCCTCCTCGAGGCTGACGATCTTTTCAGTCGTGAAAAGCTGAGTGAGTATTCGCATACACTAAGTTTTTGGTGGTCCACCACCGGCATCGATTATTTTCGCGGATATCACAAGAATCTGCGTGCGACCACACGAGCAGACATTTCTAAATACGTGAAAACATACATTCAAAACAAACCACACATCGGCCTCGCCCTCATTTCGCCCGAGCAGCAGGCGATCGCCAAACTCACGCCCGAAGATCTGATCGGAGGTAAACAATAATGAAAAAGACGCCTTCGATCATACGACTACTATTTGTAGCAGCATTTGCCTTCTCCCTTTTGGTTCCGGCTTATGCTCAAACTGCAGCAGCCCAAAGCGCCATCGTCGAGCTCGACGTAAATGGCATGAAGGTGCTGATCAAACGCCGTCCCGGCACGCCGACAGTTGCCGCAGGCTTGTTCTTCCGCGGTGGCTCTCGTAATTTGACCGCCGCAAATGCGGGCATCGAGAGCTTTGCTCTAACCGTGGCCAGCGAGGCAACGAAAAACTATCCACGCCAAAAATTGCGTAAAGAGATCGCCCGCATGGGCACGAATGTCTCGTCGGGGTCAAATTACGACTACAGCGCTATCTCGCTCGCCAGCACCAAGACCAATTTTGAGACATCGTGGAAGATCTTCGTCGACGTAGCCCTCAACCCGACATTTGCCGCCGACGATGTCGAGCGCTTGAGAGAGACGAGGCTTACGGGGCTGCGCGCTATTGGCGATTCGCCTGAGAACCTGCTCGAGGATCTAAACGACAAGACGATTTATACCGGGCATCCGTACGCCAATTCGCCGGACGGCACACTCGAGACTATCGCAAAGTTCAAAAGCTCCGATCTCGCTGCTTATCACAAAAGTCTTTTGGAAACTTCAAGGATGCTGCTCGTCGTAGTTGGCGATGTCGAGGTGGCCGCGTTGCAAAAAGAGATCGAGGCGGCATTTGGCAAGCTGCCGCGTGGCTCGTACAAGGCAGAGACCGTGACGCCGCTGAATTTCACCAAAGGAACGCTCGATATCACCTCAAAGAGTTTGCAGACCGATTACGTAAAGGGAACATTTGCCGCTCCGTCGCTCAAGGATCCGGATTATTACGCTATGCGCACGGCGATCACCATCCTGCAGCAAAATGTCTTTCAGGAGGTTCGGGTCAAGCGAAATCTAAGCTACGCTCCGGACGCGGACCTGCGGTCGATCGCCGCCAATACCGGTGCGATCTCAGTCTCGTCCGTCAATCCGAACGAGGCAATTCGAGCGATGCTCGGCGAGATCCAAAAGCTACAACAAGGTAGCGTCGATCAGGAATCGATCAACCAGATGTCTGGTTTTTTTCTGACAACGCACTATCTAAAGCAGGAAACCAACGCCGCTCAGGCAGGTGAGCTGGCCCAATACGAACTGATCGGAGGTGGCTGGCGAAACTCATCCGAATTTCTCGACCGCATCCGAAGAGTAAAAGCCGCCGACGTTCAGGCCGTGGCGGCTAAGTACATGAAGAATCTACGGTTTACCGTGGTCGGCGACCCGAAGCGTGTAGATAGATCGATCTTCGTCCAGAATTAAAGATCGGTCGTTCTACTTTGGCTCCCTGCCCCACCAATACTGCTGACCCAGCGGTTTTGCTTGCGGCCACGTTTGGTTTAGGGTGTCGGCGTCGAAGAGTTCGCCGTTTTTCATCACCATGCGGATCGAATCCGTGTTACGGATATCGGTCAGCGGATTTTTGTCCATGATGATGAAGTCGGCGAGTTTGCCGGGTTCGATGGAGCCGACATCCTGCGAGAGGCCGATGGCCTCGGCGCCGAAGATGGTGGCGACCTTGAGGGTGTCATGGGTGGACATGCCGCCGGATTGCATCGCCCAGATCTCCCAGTGAACGCCCATACCTTGCATCTGTCCGTGGCCGCCGATGCCGACTCGGCCGCCTGCCTTGACGATCTCGGCCGCACCTTTTGCGATCATCGGGAAACTGTATTCCTCGGCACGGAACCACTGCGGACGACGGCGCATCATCGAGTTGATGAGTTCGCGTGGGATGAATTTACCGAGACGTTGATTGTTCAAAACATCGGTCGTCTGGAAGAAGTAATTCTCCGCCCACGGTCCGCCGTATGCGACAAGGATCGTTGGCGTGTAGAACGTCTTCGTTTTCGCGACGAACTGGATCACGTCTTCATAGATCGGCTGCAGCGGCAATGAGTGCTCATGGCCCGAGTATCCGTCGATCATCTGCGAAAGGTTGAGCTTCATGTCGAGCGCACCCTCGGTCGTGGGCGTGATCTTGTTATCGGTACACGCCATCGCGACCATCTGGCGGACGTTGCGGTCGCCGACGACGTATTGCTTGAGCGTATCCGTCTTATAGGCGTCGCGGTAGCGTTTGATGTAGTTGTTGACCGAATCTTTGTCGTCGAGACTCAGTGCCGAGAACACGCCGGGGCCAGTCGTAAAAACACGCGGGCCTAGTATATCGCCAGTCTCGACCAGATCTGCATAGGCGTAAATATCCGTCGTCGCCGATTGCGGATCGCGGGTCGTGGTCACACCATATGCAAGATTCGCCAGATACTGCCAGACCTGAGTCTGATGAACATCACGCGGCGGCCACATGTGTGCGTGGACATCGACAAAGCCGGGCACGATCGTTTTCCCCGTGACGTCAACGATCTTTGCTCCCGCTGGACGAGTGACCTTTCCGGTAGCACCGATAGCGGTGATTCGATTATCCGTGACGACGATATCGCCCTTTTCGATGATCTCATCGCCTTTCATCGAAATGATGCGGGCTCCGGTCAGAACGGCGGTACCTTTTGGTTTGTGACGGGCGGACGCGACGGTAATATCGACCTCGGTGGGCTTGTCGGAGTCGAGAGTTTGCCGGTAGAGCTTGGTGCCCCACGACCACGAGACGCTCTTACCATCACGGCTGAAATCAAGATAATCTCCGCCGAAGACCGACATCTTTTTGACCGGGACATTCGAGGTCGGAGATCCAACGTTGACGTTGACCGTATCGCGGCCCGTTCGCGGTAGCGTAACGATGTAATGCTTGCCTTGAACCTCAGCAAACACACGGCTTCGGTCCGGCGAAATGCGCATCGAGCTCGCCGAAGGCTGCTGCGGAGGCGTACCCTTACCTGTGATCCGCACATGCACGCGGCGATCAAATCCGTCGAGCCTGATCGATGCGAGCCCAGCACCGGTGGTCAAATAAACGCGTTCGGGATCATCCGAAAAATGCGGCAAACGTCCGCCCTGCGTCGGAGCGATGTGAGTTGCGGCCCCGCCGTTTACGGAAATATACCTGAGATCGGTTCCGGTGTTTCCGCCTGCTCCGGTCACCTCACGCTGGCCGTCGTGCTTGCCATGAAGAATCTCTTCCTCAGGCGACGAATACTCGTGGCCCTCGCGAATATCGGCAAAGAGCTGGTCATCAACCGCACCGGTGATGAACACGATCTTAGAATTATCGGGCGAGTACACAGGCGACGAGTAGAACGCAGCCGACGTGGTCAACTGCCTCGCATTGCCGCCTTCCGCAGGAACCGAAAAGATATGGCCGCCCTTGATCGACCAAGTTACGAATGCCACGTTCCGTCCGTCAGGCGACCATGTAGGCATAAATTCGCCATCGTTGCCGGTCGTCAGACGCTTCGGCGAACCGCCGGCGAGATCCATGACGTAGAGTTTGCTAAAGGCAGTAAACACAACACGTTTGCCGTCAGGCGAGACCACCGGATAGCGGATGAGACGTGCATTTACGGTCGAGCTGTCGTCGACACGATAGTTAAAATGGACACGCGGACCGATCTCTGCCTCGACATTTACCGTGAAAGGAATATTGGTCGCAGCTCCGGTCGCGAAATCGACCTTCGCAATCTTGCCGTTGTTGGGCACGATCAGCGAACGCCCGTCCGGCATAAAATCGTAGCTGGGAAACGTGTCACGCGTAGCCCGCGATTCCTGATCATCGCGGGTTACGTTGTTGATGAGCCAGCGTTCGGTGTTCGATTCGAGGTTGCGAACGCGAAGCGCCGTCTTGGTCTCGTAACGGGTTGCGTAAACCAAGTTCTTGCCATCGGGCGATATCACGGGTCGCATTGCGGAGCCTTGTGTATTGGTAATGCGAGAGATCTCGCCGGTGTCTCGGTCAAAACGGAAGACCTGCCACAACGGAAAGCGTGCATTGTAGTCGAACGCGCCGGTTCGCTGTGCCCAATAGATGAATTTGCCGTCCGGAGAGGCCTGAACGCCCATGATGTTCATACGCGGCGCCGGCGGCGGTCCGGCCTGTCCCGGCCCCGGAAGCGGCGGTGGCGGTGGCCCGATCGACAGGCCCGAACCACCATCCTTGTGATACATAAATGGATGAAAGGTGCCGATCGACTG
>JANNWQ010000056.1:0-27003 GCA_031408595.1 Acidobacteriota bacterium
CAACTGGGCGAGCAGCCTTGAAGTTTCCTTCCGCGCAATGTCGTGGATATGGGCTTTTCATTTCTTTCGCGACTCGGAGCATTTCACGCCATCGCTGTTTCGCGACGCACTGAAATTTCTCTATCATCACGCACGTCACATCGAGCTGTATCTGTCGAAATACTACAGCCCGAACACGCACCTGACCGGAGAGGGCCTCGGCTTGTATTACATCGGTACGCAGCTGCCATTCTTCGAACGCTCGACCTACTGGCGAAAACTGGGCGAAGACATTTTGCTGGCCGAGATCAGCAAACAAGTCTTGCCCGACGGCGTGTATTTTGAACAGAGTACTTGGTATCAGCGTTACACGGCCGACTTTTACTCGCATTTTGTTGTGCTACGGGCTTTGGCGGGCGAGCCTTATTACGATGAGGCTGCGGCGAAGCTTGAGGAACGTCTTGAGAGTGCGTTTGAACTACTTAAGAATTTTACATTTCCCGATGGCCGGACGCCGATAATTGGCGATGATGACGGCGGCCGGATGCTGCCGTTGACTGATGCGGCGTCTGATGACTTTCGCGGTTCGCTTGCTGCGGGAGCGGTCATTTTTGGCAGAACGTCGGGAAAACTTATCGCGGGTCCGGCCAGTCAAGAACTCTTCTGGCTGATGGGGCCGGACGGCGTACGTGCCTTCGACGCTCTAAACGAGACCGAGCCAGAGGAAACCTCGAAACGTTTCGAGAAAGGCGGCTATTGTGTGATGCGGGACGGCTGGAGCGACACAGACAATTGTCTGATCGTCGATTGCGGCGAAGTTGGATCGCTCGCCGGTGGACATGGACACGCCGACGCGCTCGCTATCGAGGTGGCGATGCACGGGCGGACGATGCTGGTCGATTCGGGGACGTACACTTATCACGAATCGCGCGAATTGCGCGACTATTTTCGTTCGACCACCGCTCATAACGCGCTTACGATCGACGGTTTTTCTTCGTCCGATCCCGGCGGCATTTTTAATTGGAGCACGAGGGCGAACGCACAGTGTGAAGCATGGATCGCAGAAGATCGATTCGACCTTTTCGAAGGTTCGCACGACGGATATCAACGCCTGAGCGATCCCGCCACGCACCGTCGCAGCATTCTCTTCGTCAAAGGCGACTACTGGATCATGCGCGACATGGTCGAGACCACGGGCGAGCACGAATATGCTCTGAATTTTCACTTCGATCACGGTATTCAGACCGCGATCGGCGGCGGCGGCGCGTGGGCGGGCGGCGACGGTCATCGATTGTTTGCATTTGGCGACAATGCATCGTGGGATCAGAAAGAAAGCTGGATCTCGAAAGATCATGGCAATCGCGTCAACGCTCCGTTCCTTCGTTTTGGCTCGAAAGGCGAAGGGCCGCAAGAGTTTTTTACGTTCATGCTCCCATTCACACGCGGCGGCCAGGCTCCGAATGTCAGCGAGATCCCGACCGCGTCCGGGCGTGCATTCGTTATAGAATATGAGCGTTATCGCGACGTTTTTGTTTTCAATGATGACACGTCAAATGTTATCGACAACGGCATCTTCGCATCGAATTTTCGATATTCCTGGGCACGCCTGAGCGAAGACGCACTGCCGGACGAATTCATTCTGGTCGATGGCAATTGCCTCGAGATCGACGGGCGTGAGATATTTGACACGCACGAGCTGACATACGCATCGATCCGGCGTCTGGGCGGCGATCTATACACCAAAACCGACCTCGGACGTTCGATCAGATCACTGGGCGACTAAACCCCGCTAAATCGTTGAAAAAACGTATCTTACAATTTATTCCAAGCTTTCATAAGGGCGGTTCGGAAAGTCAGTCAATCGCTCTAACCGGACTCTTGAAAGCGGAAGGCTCGTTCGATGTATTTGCCGCAACGCTCAACGGCGAAGGCGTCCTGCGTCCGACAGCAGATGTGATCGGCTTGCCTGAAATACCGGAGTTCGCATTGACTTCCTTTTACAATCCAAACTTCGTCCGTCAGGTGCGGTTGTGCTCAAAATATTTGATCGAGAACAAGATCGACCTAGTCCATACGCATGACTTTTACACCAACGTCTTTGGCATGGCCGCCGCGGCGTATGCCGGAATCTCGGCTCGTGTCGCCTCAAAACGTGAGACCGGCGGTGTACGAACCCGCAGTCAGGAATCGGTAGAAAAATTGGCATTTAGTGCTGCTAATGCAGTCGTCGCTAATTCTGAGGCAGTGCGGGAATATCTGATAAAACGCGGGGTATCGCCCAAGAGAATTCACATTATTTACAATGGTATCGCTCCTGAGCCACCGGCGACGAAGAGCCTGAAAGCCGAAGATCTCGGCCTGCCCGAGGACGAATCGATCCGATTCGTCACCATGGTTGCGAATCTGCGGCATGATGTGAAGAACGTCCCGATGCTGCTACGAGCGGCAAAACGTGTCTCCGAAA
Source organism: Acidobacteriota bacterium (assembly GCA_031408595.1). Taxonomy (GTDB): domain Bacteria; phylum Acidobacteriota; class Blastocatellia; order Pyrinomonadales; family Pyrinomonadaceae; genus OLB17. Next base: position 2,444 of record JANNWQ010000056.1, read on the forward strand.
CAGAAATGAATGCTCATTTTGTGATCGCAGGCGAAGGCGAGTTGGCCGGAGCGTTAAAGGATTTGGCGAGTCAACTCGGAGTCGCCGACAAAGTGCATTTTATCGGTAGATGTGATGACATACCAGCGTTGCTATCGCTGTCGCATGTATGCGTGCTGACGTCGATCGCGGAGGGATTTTCTAATTCAATCCTCGAATATATGAGAGCCGGAAAGCCCGTGGTCGCAACCAACGTCGGCGGTGCGGCCGAAGTGATCGTAGATGGAATGACGGGATATCTTGTCGATTCCAACGACGACGAAGTTCTGGCCGACCATCTGTTAGAATTTCTGCGAGACGAAACGAAAGCCAAAGAATTTGGAGCGAAAGGCCGCGAGGTCGTTGTCGAGAAATTTTCTCAGAAAACGCAAGTGGATCGAACAATAGAGATTTACAATAAGCTTTTGGCCTGACCCTATCATGTGTGGAATTGCCGGGATCGTCGGGGGTAGAGACAAAGACGATTCGATCAAAAATACAAAGTCCATGTTGGAGGCCCTGAAGCATCGCGGGCCCAACGACGAGGGTTTGCACGCATGGGGCAGTGCGGCTTTCGGCCATCGACGGCTCTCTATTTTCGATCTCAGCTCGGCCGGACATCAGCCGATGCTCTCGGCTGACGGCGAGATCGGCGTTGTGCTAAATGGAGCGATCTATAATTTTCGCCCGCTCCGTAGGGAACTCGAAGCGACCGGTTACTCCTTCAAAAGCGAGACCGATACCGAGGTTCTGATCCACGGTTACAAAGAATGGGGAATCGATGCCCTTTGCGAAAAGATCGATGGGATGTTCGCGATCGGCATCTGGGATGAACGGCGGCAGACTCTGCACCTGATCCGCGATCGTCTCGGTGTCAAGCCATTGATCTACGCGCAGCGAAACGGCGAACTGGCGTTTGCATCGACCGTTCGTGCCCTGCGAGAGGCGGGTTTTTGTAACGCTCTCAACACGCACGGTGTCGCGGAATATCTGGAATTTGGCTTCCTCACCGACAGACGATCGATATACGAGGGTATCTCAAAAGTGCCTCCCGCAACGCTGCTTACGTGGCACGATGGGGAGATCAGTCAACGAACTTATTGGGAACTGCCGGAGTCCACAAGCGATGACATCACTTTCGAAGAAGCTGTCGAGGAAACGGAACGGCTTTTCTTAGAAGCAGTCGAAAAACGCCTTCAGGCCGATGTTTCGATTGGTGCATTGCTGAGCGGCGGGATAGATTCGAGTCTTGTTTGTTGGGCGATCGCCAAACTTGATGGTGACGTTACCGCTTTCACAGTCGGCGTTCCAGGTGACGAATGGGATGAAAGCTCAGTGGCGTCAGCGACCGCCAAAAAGCTCGGCATTAGGCACAAGATACTCGAAATGTTGGGCGAGCGTCCGATGAATGTCGACGGTCTCGTAAAGGCATTCGGCGAGCCCTTCGCATGTGCGTCGGCATTAGGGCTGCTCGATATCTCACTGGAAGTCGCGGCGAGCGCCACCGTTCTTTTGACCGGCGATGGCGGCGATGATATTTTTCTAGGTTATCCCGAGCACCTTCATTTCTGGACTGCGGAAAAGCTGGCTAATAAAACACCGGCGGCTCTCGGTGAGATCGTGGCCAAGGCCGCCTCAGCCCTGCCCCAAACCGGAGCGATAAAGCGAGCCAATTCGTTTTTGAGTTACGCTTACGGCGGTCTCGGCGCCGTCACGCGAGCTCGCGATGGATGGCCAATTTATGAGAGGAACAACTTGCTCGGTGAGCGTTTGCGAACGACGAAGGTCGAGGATCGTCAACTTGCTCTTTCGTCTGGCAAAGATCTGCTTTCTGATTTCCTGAAGTACGATCGCAAAACGCGATTCTCAGGCGAGTATTTGCCAAAGGTCGATGGAGCGACGATGTTCTACGCGCTCGAGGCTCGCTCGCCATTCCTTGACACGAAACTCTGGGAATTTGCCGCGACGCTTCCATTCTCCGTCCGGATGCAAGATCGAACATTGAAGGCAGTCTTACGAGAGATCGTCCGCCGTCGCATCGGGCCGGAACTCTCTCAGGGCAAGAAGCAAGGGTTTGGCGTTCCCGTACAGCGGTGGTTGACGAAACAGTGGAAGCAGCAATTTGTCGAGATGATGGGTGATTCACTTCTCGAAAGGAATGGCTGGATCAAGAGTGAGAATGTCCTGAAGTTGCTGAGTGCATCGGAAAAGAATAGCTGGGCACCGCGTCAGTTGTGGTTCATTCTGGTCTTGGAGGCATGGCTGCGGTTTGAAAGCGAATGAGCAATGCACGTCCGATCAAGGTTCTTATAGTTGCTCCCGCTCTACCGATGGTTGGCGGACAGGCGGTTCAGGCTTTGAGATTGCTGGACAAGTTTCGGGAGGAAGCCGAACTGCAAGTCGATCTACAGCCGGTGAATCCGGTATTTCTTCCGGCATTACAAAAGATCAAATACGTCCGCACCATTCTTACAAGCTCAAAGTATCTCTTTGACCTGTTGGTCAAGATTCCCCGGTACGATGTGATACACATTTTCTCTGCGTCATATTTCTCATTTCTATTGGCTCCCACACCGGCGGTTCTTATCGCGAAACTCTTCGGAAAAAGGACGATCCTGAACTATCGTAGCGGCGAAGCCGCAGATCATCTCAGCAACTGGAAAACTGCTGTTCCGATAATTCGTCTTTTTGACAGAACGATCGTTCCATCGGGCTATCTGGTCGATGTATTTGCGAAATTCGGCCTCAAAGCCGAACCGATCGCTAACTTCATCAACCCTGAGAATTTCACGCGTCGCGAGCGTGATCCGCTAAAGCCCGTTTTCCTTTCTAACCGCAATTTCGAAGAACTTTACAATGTCGGCTGCGTCCTACGAGCGTTTGCGCTGATTCAGAAAAAATATGCTGACGCTCGATTGATCGTCGCCGGTGACGGAACGGAGAAGGAGAAAATTCGGCAATTCGCGAAGGACCTCAATCTGGAAAACGTAGAATTTCTCGGTTCCGTTTGTCAGGAGGAAATGCCCTCGCTATACGATCGGGCGGATATATATTTGAACGGCTCTAGTATAGACAACATGCCAAACTCGTTAATCGAGGCATTTGCTGCCGGTACGGCGGTCGTTTCGACAAATGCAGGTGGAATTCCCTACGTCGTGACCGATGATAAGACGGGGCTTTTGGTTGAAGTAAATGACCACGATGCGCTGGCGAGAAAGGCGATCGAGCTTTTAAGACAGCCCGAACTCGCCAGACGAATCATCGCTGACGCCTCTGCCGAGAGTAGCAAGTACACGTGGAAAAACATGAAAGAAAAGTGGTTGGCCTTGTATAGAGATCTTGGAACAAGCGATCGCTAATTCGGGCAGTGGGTTAGGTTGAGTTTACTTGCGGGTTTCTTCTTGTGACCTTAGCGTCCGCCCTTTGTGGCCTCTGTGTTAAAAGGCTTTTGTAACAAAAAGATCACGGAGATAAAGACACAAAGGTCACAAAGAATTCAAACTGACACCGTACTCTAATTCGCCGTCGGCCAAGGAAGTCGAGTTACGTCGCAGCCGATGCCTTTGAATCGGCTATCCGGAGCGAGCCGAAAATCCTGATCTGCCAAATCGACAAATCCAACATCGCTCATTCGCTGTACAAATGTATTTCCAGTCGGGTAAGAGAAGCCATCCGGTGTAATATTCAAATTGTTTACAAAAACGTTGTCACGGAAGAAGGAGCGGGCCATGTCCGATTTGATCCCGTCCGCAACACCATGAATGCCGTAGTCGCTGTGACCGACAATGTTGTTTTGGAAAACGAAATTGGTCGGCATTCCGCCGTGGAGGGTCGTAATGTTGCCGCGGTTAAAGACGGTGTTGTTCTTGATGGTTATGCCGTTGCCATTTGAGACTAGGATGAAATAGCCGCCGCCCTCAAATCCGTTGCCCGAACCGATATTCAGGAAAAGGTTGTTCTCGATCGTCAGCCGCTGCATCGTCTGGCTCGGGTGCGTGTCGTCGGTGCCGAGAATATTGACGCCATCGCCGGCATTTCTGATGATGTTGTCCCTGATCGTTACATCCTCGATAGTCGAGTACGGGGCTCCGCCGTCCTGATTTCTGACCGTGATACGAAAGGCCGATCCGATCCAGTTGTTCTCAAGATAATTTTCCGCAAACACGACTCTTTTCGCATTCTTTACTTCGAAAATGGTCTTGATCGTCTGCGTTTTCGCCCACGATTGCGGCTTGGTCAGGTAATTTCCGCGGATCTCGATGTCGGATGGAACGAGGTCGGCATTGGGCGGGTCGCCACCGCCAAACATAATATTCTCAGCCGCTCCCTCGATGTAATTGTTGAGAATACGCACGTTACGCGTGCCCATCCAACCACAGATGCCCTGAGCCTCTTCGCCGCTTACGGCAAAGCCTTCGATATAGCTGTTTTTGATCGTCGTATTCGCACTGTTGAGAGCGATCGCCCGACGGGATTTGCCGATCTTGTGCGGGTGAAAATATGAGCGGTCGATCTCGATCGTGTGCGGCACGTTTTCCGGACGCTTTTCACCGGTTCCGAGAACGACGAGGCCGTAATTGAAAATGGTTCCGGCAGAAACGAACTCGATCCCGACAAAGCGGTAGTGATGTGCACCATTCGCGGCTTGAACTGCGGCACGGCCAAGCATTCCTGATGTGATGGTTGCCATCGACGAACGCTGCGAAGGCTTAACTCGTTTCCCCTCAGGCAGATCGGTTGCGGCGGACGAACGGATCGTGACGAAGTCGGTGTGCGGTTTGTTTGGTAGGTTGATCTGGCCCGGATAGACGGCACCGGCCTGCAGCTCGATGATGTCGCCGCTTTGCGCGCGTTCAAGTGCACCTTGCAGATTGCCGCCGGGCGGCACCTTGATCAGGCGTCCAGATTGCGTCTGAGTGATTTCGGGTTGAGCCCCGATCATGCCGAGCTTGCCGGAGTAATAATCGTAGCCGAATGGCGTAGCGAGAACCGCGATCAAACCAATGGCAGCGAGGATCGCGACGAAAACGCGCGATTTTCGTCGTACCTTTTTCGCCGGTTTGCTGCTGACCCGCACCGCATTCATCGCCATAGCATCTACCATATACGTAACTCAGACCAGATAAAACGTCGAAAGCCGTACAAAATCCACACTCCGGGGCCAGAAAAAGCTAGAAGAATCGCCTCAAACCAAGTAAACTATTAAAAGTCGTCCCATCGACGCCCCGAACTGCAATAAAGCCTGCGTTCTTTCATAGATTTACAACATCAAACAAAGCCCATCAACCTGACTTCCGGGTCGCAAAGAATGTCTGACGAAAAGCTAAAAGTCATCATACTCACGCACGGCGGGGCCGAGCGATTTCTCGAGATACTGTCGGCCGTCGCTGAGGTCGAGATCGTCGGCGTCTTTGTCGAGACCGCAACGATAAAAGAGCGGCCATTTATTGAAAAGTTAAAGCGATCGATCCGCTATGACGGTTATTTTGCAACAGGTAAGAAGCTTGTGTCGAGATTCCTGCCAACCGACGGTGGCGTGTCAGACGATGCCTTGGCGATCGAGAGAGGGCAGGATAGCCTTGCCGAATTTGCGAGAAAACTCAACTTGCCATTGACCAAAGTCAACGATTTTCACTCGGACGAGGCGATCGCTCTTCTAAAAGCGGCTGAAGCAGACCTCGGCATTCTTTACGGGACGAATATCGTTCGCGAGGGCATTTTTGGTATGCCAAGGTTAGGTTCGATCAATATTCACCAAGGCCTAGCTCCGCTCTATCGCGGCGGACCGACGATTTTTTGGGAATTGCTAAATGGCGAGAGGGAAGTCGGGATCACGGTGCATTTTGTCGCATCGAAGGTTGATACGGGCGATATTGTCCTGCAAAAGACGGTTCCGCTCGACTATGATTTCAACGTTTATGGGTTGCGATATGAAGAATTTCTTGACGATTTTAGAGCCTCGATGAAGGAACCGTCGGCACAACTGTTGGTCGAGGCCGTTCGGCAGATCGCCGCCGGTAAAGAACAGCGAACAAAGCAGGATACGTCGCTGGGGAAACGCTACCGTTTGCCCGTTAAAACTGAAAAAGACCAGCTTTTAAGCATATTAAAGAAGAGGCATGAGGGCGGCCGATAGTCGAAATTTGTGAAGAAGCAGTTACTCAAAACCATATTCAATTTCGGCGGATTCACGCCGTTTCACTGGGCGAACCGCAATAAGTTGCTGATATTGACGTACCACCGCTTTAGCTGCGGCCAAGACGCATCGAAGGTTTCGGCGGCTGATTTTGAGTCACATCTGCAATATCTCAGTCTCCACAACACCGTCTTGCCGCTAGCAGAAGCGGTTGAAAGTTTGAAAAACGGAACAGCATTGCCACCAAACGCGACCGTGATCACGATCGACGACGGCTACAGCGACGCGTACGAGGTCGCATTTCCAAAGCTTAAAAAATATGGCTTTTCGGCGACAGTTTACGCGATCGCTGATTTTGTCGATCAAAGGATCTGGCTCTGGACCGATCTGATGCGGTATGTGTTGGCTAAAACGAGTGATAACGAAGTCTCGCTCGATTTTGGATCTGGTGACCGTGTTCGGGCGCATTTGAGGGACGATGCAAAGCGACTGGACACTGCGAATCGCATCAACGAACGGCTCAAGAAACTGCCGAATGGAGAGAAAGACGCAAAGATCGCTGAGATCGCGCGTCAATTAAACGTGGAGCTTCCAACAGTTCCTCCGCCGGATTTTGTGGCAATGACCTGGGATCAGGCGAGAGAGATGGACGCCGATGGCGTGAGTATCGAGTCGCATACAGTGACCCATCCAATCCTGACGAATATCAGCCGGACGGAACTCGATTTCGAATTGCAGGGTGCAAAAGCGCGGCTTGAGGAACAGCTTTGCCGCCGCGTCAATCATTTTTGCTATCCAAACGGCTCGTTGAATGACAATGTGAGAGAGGCCGCAGAGAACGCGGGATACATTAGTGCGGTGACGACAGCGTATGGTTTTAATAACGGATTTCAGGATCAATTTCTCTTGAACCGCATCGACGCGCAATCGGCGATCGAGAGTTTTGCTCAGAGTGCGAGCGGATTTGAGGCAGTAAAGCAGAGAGTATTTGCGGCACGGGCATAAGAAATAAACGATGTGTGGAATCAACGGGATCGCTCTTTCGAGCCGTTCCAAACGACAAGTTAACGAAGCAGTGCTCATCGCGATGCGCGATATATTGCATCATCGCGGGCCCGATGACGGCGGCATCTTCGTCGATGGAAACATCGGCCTCGCCCATCGGAGGCTAGCGATTGTCGATCCGCGACACGGCATACAGCCGATGTTCAATGGCGACCGGACTTGCTCAATCGTTTATAACGGCGAGGTGTACAACCATGCCGACTACCGCGAAGATCTGAAATTTCGCGGTTACAAATTTCAGAATCGTAGCGACACAGAGACCATTATTCATCTCTACGAAGAATACGGACGCGATTGCGTCGATCATCTGCGTGGCATGTTTGCCTTTGCGATCTGGGACAAACGCAAGCAAGAGCTATTCATCGCCCGCGACCGTCTGGGCGTGAAGCCGCTATATTACTTTCACGACAGCAATGGAAATCTGTTCTTCGCATCCGAGATCAAGTCGTTGCTTGAGGCCGGGGCGATAAAGCCGCAGATCAATTTCAACGCATTGCCCGACCAACTCGCCAATCACGGAACATCCGGCGACGAGACGCTATATATTGGCATAAAACGACTTATGCCCGGTCACACGATGGTGTGGAAGGACGGGAAGCTTGATATTCGCGAATTCTGGGATCTGAGTTTTGAGCCAAAACACGAACCTCGCAGCGATGCCGAGTACATCGAAGAATGGCGTGATCTCTTCCGAGAGTCCGTCGAGATGCGTCTGATGGCCGATGTGCCGCTGGGCATGTTCCTCTCGGGCGGTATTGACTCAAGCGCTATTGCCGCGATGATGTCGACGATGGTCACGGATCCGATCAAGACATTTTCGGTCGGCTTTCGCGAACGCGAGGCGAATGAATTTGAGTACGCGAGACTCGTCAGTAAGACCTTTGGCACCGATCACCATGAGATCGTGATCACGCCAAAACAGTTCTTCGACGAGCTGCCAAACCTTGTCTGGCACGAAGACGAGCCGATCGGATTTATAGCTTCGGTGCCGCTATATTTCGTTTCGAAACTTGCTCAGGAACACGTCAAGGTCGTTCTCACGGGCGAGGGTGCGGACGAGACGCTCGCCGGTTATGGGCGTTATGCCAAGGCTCTCAAACTGCTCAGCTATGGCGAAAAATACGAGAGCGTTACTCCGAGCTTTCTCCGGGATGCGGTTCGGGGTGGTGTCGCGACCCTGCCGGGAGTTCTGAATCGGAAGCTGAACCGCACGTTCCTGTCCCGCGAATCTGATATCGAGAACCTCTTCTTCGACAACTTCGGCGTCTTTCCAAAACGTTTGCAGCGTGATCTGTTCTCGCGTGCAACAAAAGAAAAGATCGCCGACCTCAACCCCTATGCTCGTCAGAATGCCTGGCTGGAAAAGTGCGATGCCGACGAGGTGCTCGACCAGTTGCTCTACGCCGACACAAAAACGTATCTTCACGAACTGCTAATGAAGCAGGACCAGATGTCGATGGCCGCGTCGATCGAGAGCCGTGTACCGTTTCTCGATCATAAGTTGGTCGAGTTTTCCGCCCGCATGCCGCGTGAGATGAAGCTTCGTGGCAATACGACCAAATGGATTTTGCGCGAGGCGATGAAGGGAATTCTGCCAAACGAAATTCTCGACCGTCCCAAGATGGGCTTTCCGGTGCCGGTAGGGAATTGGTTCCGCGGCGAGTTCAAGCACATAGTTGACGAATACGTTCTCGGCAAGCGTGCGATGGATCGTGGCATCTTTGACGGCGATTACGTTCGCACGCTAGTCTCCGCTCACAACGCTGGCGAGAACCATGACGAACGCATCTGGTCGCTCGTTAATTTCGAGATCTGGCAGCGAGGTTTCATCGATGGCGAAGGCTGATCGAATCACCCCACCATATAAAATGCCCGCAGACGGATTTACACAGCCAAGTTCGGCATCGCTTGACCCGCAGGCCGCTCCTTCGATGCGTTCGGTGCTGATCTGTCACGAAGACTCGCTGCTCGACCGAGAAGGCCTGTCGCGATGGCTCGGCTCGTTTACGGATCTCGCCGGGATCGTCGTGTTGCGTGAAAAGCCGGGCCGCAAATTTCAACGCGTGAAACGCGAGATCAAACGAGTCGGCATCGCCCGCTTTGCCGATGTGTCGGCGTTTCGCCTTTATTACAAGCTGTTTAATGCCGCCGCTGACACTGCATGGGAAGCGGAGCTAATGACTGATCTCAACAGCCGATTCGGCGGTATCGACGACGTTCCGATGCTCGTGGCACATAGTCCAAATTCGGCTGAAGCCGAGGCATTTATTCGCGGGTGCTCCGCCGATATCATGATCGCGCGCTGCAAGGTGATACTGAATAAACGCATTTTCACGCTGCCAAGCGTTGGCACATTCGTGATGCATCCGGGCATTTGTCCGGAGTATCGGAATGCTCACGGCTGCTTTTGGGCACTCGCAAACGGCGACGAAAAGAACGTTGGAATGACCTTGCTCAAAGTCGATGACGGAGTGGATACGGGGCCGATCTATGGTTATTACCGTTATCAATTTGACGCTCAAACGGAATCGCATTTCCGCATCCAAACGCGTGTGGTAACTGAGAATCTCGACGCTGTCCGAGCCAAGTTGATCGACATCGTTCGCGGCATAGGGGTGCCGATCGATGTCAGCGCACGTCCGTCCAGCGTCTGGGGGCATCCGTGGATGACGAAGTACATTGGCTGGAAACGCCGAGCGAGGTTGGCGAGCGTATGAGGATAAATTCCATCATGTATCACGACGTTGTTCGTTCGGCGGCTTTCGCGTCGAGCGGCTTCGCGGGTGCGCATGCGGATATCTATAAGCTGGATGCCACGCTGTTTGAGGAACATCTGAAAACGCTGGCGGTGGAGGGAATTTCATCACTCGATGCCCGACGAATTGATAGTGGTAATTTAGCAAAAACTGTCGCGATCACTTTCGACGATGGCGGCGAGAGTGCATACACGGTTGCTGCGGATATTCTCGAAAGCTATGGTTTCCGAGGCCATTTCTTCGTCGCGACCGACTTTCTCGACACAGATACCTTTCTGCAAACGCGGCAGATACGTGAGCTTCATGCACGCGGGCATATCATTGGTAGCCATTCGGCCTCGCACCCGACGCGGATGGCTTATTGCACTGCCGAAGAGATGCGTCGCGAATGGCGGAACAGTACCGAGAAGCTTGCAGACATAACTGGCAGTGCGGTCACGGTTGCATCGGTTCCCGGCGGATATTTCTCGCGGCAGGTGGCCGAGACCGCTGCCGAGTGCGGCATTCGCGTTCTCTTTAACTCGGAACCGGTGACGAAAGTTTATGATGTAAATGGTTGCAGCGTCCTGGGCCGCTTTACGATCAAGCAGGACACACCGGCGGAAACTGTGCGTCGAATCGCGTCCGGAAGTATGTCTTATAGGCTTGGGCAGTTTGCCTTTTGGAACACAAAAAAGGCCGCAAAAAATCTCGGCGGGGAACTTTACCTCAACCTAACCCGCAAATATTTAGCAAAATGACGTCAAATTCTGAGCCACTACGCGGTCGCGATATCGTCTGTTTCCCACAGGACTGGACGGGCGATCCGCTGTCAAAAACACACATCATGCGAATATTGTCGCGTGACAATCGCATCCTGTGGGTCAATTCGATCGGCCTGCGTGCACCGTCTGTTTCGAAGGCAGACATCGGCCGCTCGTTTGAAAAGCTCTCAAAGGTGATGAAGCCGACCGTCGAGGTCGAGCCGAATCTTTTCGTGATGAACCCGCTCGCCATCCCCGCGTACGGCAACAGCCTCATCAAAAAACTCAACGGCCTCTCGCTTCGTTGGCAGATCAAGCGGACGATGAAAAAACTCGGTTTCAAACGGCCGGTGAATTACACATTCCTGCCGTCCGCCGCCCTGCTAGCCAAACGCCTCGGCGAAGACTATCTGATATATCACTGCGTGGACGAATACGCCGCCTTCTCGGATATCGAAGCCGGCCCGATACTCGCGCTCGAAAAAGAACTGATGCAGAAGTCAGATCTTGTCGTCGTATCCGCTGAGAAACTGCTAGATGACAAGAAAAGCGAGAATCGGAACACTCATCTCATCCGTCACGGCACGGATTGGCGGCATTTTCGTACGGCCCTCGATCCTGATCTGGAGCTTCCGCCGGAAGTCGCTGACCTGCCAAAGCCGATCATTGGGTTTCACGGGCTGCTCGCTGACTGGGTCGATTTTGAACTGATAAAAAAGGTCGCCGAACATTTCAGTCATGGCTCGGTCGTTCTGGTTGGCAAGGTCGCCGCTGATGCTGAAAAACACGCGAGTGTGCTTGACGGGGTTTCCAATGTACACTTTCTTGGACGCAAACCTTACGGCGAACTACCGGCGTATTGCAAGGCCTTTGACGTCGCCCTAAACCCCTTTGTTGTCAATGAGTTAACGCTTGCCGCAAATCCGCTCAAGGTGCGTGAATACCTCGCCGCCGGTTTGCCAGTGGTCTCGACCGACATCCCCGAATGTCGCGTTCTGCCCGATTGCCTGATCGGCACAGATCATGCAGATTTCATCTCGAAGATCGAATCTGCACTGGCTGAGCCGAAGCCACGCGAGGTCATCAGCGATGCGATCGCTCACGAGAGTTGGGACGCGAAGGTGGATGAGATCCGTGCTTTGATTTCGGCCACAAACTAACCATTCCTAGATCTGTGAAAATTATCCGTTATTCGACATATCTTTATTGAGGTTTGCCCCCAAACCGTAAATAAGATGAGTGCCACGGTCACAAATAATATCAACATAGCCGAGCAGCACGGCCGCGAGGTTGCGCGCGGAGAGCGGTTCGAATTTGGCAAGAATTGGAGCGCGTTTCTCGCCGTTCTCGATGACGAACGCATCGCTCAGGCTGAAAAGTCGCTTAAAGAAATGCTCGAGGTCGAGACGCTCAAGGGGAAAACATTTCTCGACATCGGATCAGGCAGCGGATTGTTTTCGCTTGCCGCAAGGCGTTTGGGAGCGAAGGTTCATTCGTTCGATTTCGACAGCAATTCGTTTGCCTGTACGCAGGAACTTCGCAATCGATATTTTGCCAATGACACGAATTGGCGTGTCGAGCAGGGCTCGGCACTCGATGCAGATTATGTCACCAGCCTTGGTAAATTCGACATCGTTTACTCGTGGGGCGTGCTTCATCACACCGGCGAGATGTGGCGTGCTCTCGAGACTGCGGTTATACCGACGAACGTCGGCGGCAAGCTTTTCGTCGCCATTTACAACGACACCGGCAGCCAGGCCCGCCGCTGGCATTGGATCAAAAAGACCTACTGCGGCCTTCCCGGCGTGCTCAAAACACCATTCGCGATCGCGGCGATCCTGCCCGACGAGCTTCGTAGCCTCGCCCGCTCGATCGTTTCGCTCAAGCCTCAGCAGTACATCCATTCATGGACACGCTACAAAAATTCCCGCGGCATGAACCACTGGCACGACATCATCGACTGGGTCGGCGGCTTTCCCTACGAAGTTGCGACCGTCGATGAGATCTTCGACTTCTACAAGAAACGCGGATTCAACATGACCAAAGTAAGATCCGGCGGCGTTGGGCTAGGGTGCAATGAGTTTGTGTTCGAGAAGCTTTCGGTAGAAAAGATCTAAACGTTCTAACTATCAACTACTAACTAAAAACTACTAACTGTTAGAAATAAACTCTTTTGCTAACAGTTTAGTTTTCAGTTTGTAGTTAATCGTTGTCAACGATAGCGGCGAATTAATGCACTAGCGGCGGAATGCGGCATTATCTATCAATATCGGCATTATGCGACGACAGCGGCGGATCCTGGGATTTGAATTTTGATTCCCGTGTTCACCCTTGTCGAGGTGTGAAGGCGAGATCTGTGGGGCGGTTAGCTTGGTAGAAGCGGAGCATTGTTCGCGGGGCGAGGCGGGTGAATAGGCTGATCGCGGCGAGTTTTAGTGACTGGCGGTGCTGATTTGCTGTACGAAAGGCGTCGGCGGCTTCGTTGAAATCCCCTTTAAGAAGGAACGCCTTGCCTTGTTCGACAGCGAGATCGGCTTTGAGGCTGTCGATGCGTTGCTCGACCTCGGTGCGTTGTGCGTCCGACAGTTCTATCGTCGTCGAAACGCGTTCGAAAACGCTGATCGCACGGGTCACGCGGTCGATCGCGTCGCCGGAAAGGCTGTTCACATGGACTCGATATTTGAGCAGAACCTTTCGCTGATATCCGATCTTCGAGCCAGTCTTGGCCATACGCAGCCATAGATGAAAATCCTCGGCTTTGACATTGTCGTTCTCAAACATCCCGGCACGCACGATCGCGGTCTTTCTTGCCATCGTGCCCGACGTGATCACATTGCAGCGAAGACTTAATAATCCATCGAAATCGGCTTCACCATCGGAAGGAGCTGTTTCCATGAACGTCTTCCGGTATGCCGATCGATGGCCAAAGAGAGCGGCGTCGCAGTAGACCATGTCGTAATCGTGACGCTGTAGGAAAACGAACTGGTTGGTCAGATGATCGGGCTGCCAGATGTCGTCGCCGTCGAGAAAGGCAATGATCTCGCCGCGAGCGTGTTCGATCCCGGTGTTGCGGGCGACGGCGGCACCGGCGTTTCGCTGTTTAATATAAACGATATCATCGAGACGCATCTTGATCGCACGCTCGAGCTTGTCTGTGTCCGGTGAGCCGTCATTGACGACGATGATCTCGTATTCACGAAACTTCTGAGCCTTCACCGAGTCGAGCGTCTCGCAAATGTGATCGGCAACGTTGTACGCCGGAATAACGATCGAAATGCGCGGCGGCGTGTCAAAGACATTGCGGCCGACCCGCTTATTAAAAAACTTTCGTTTGGGTTCGATCTCGGACATTTTGGGTCAACGCGTCTCCCGTATCGGCTCCCACCGGGCGTAGGTTTCACCGCGAAGAAACTTGTAAAAAGCAACGACGGACGCGAGATTCGCGAGAACAAAATACAGCGGCATCCCGAGCAGGCTCAGACGTTTGCCCATTCGCTCAAGCACCCAGCCGCCGAGAGCGAGCGAGTAAAAGATCGCCTGAGCGGTCAATGCCAGCACATAAATCGGAATATCGCCGGATAGAAAAATGCTCGATACAAATACCAGCAGCAACAGCAACGGCACAGCGTAGCGGAGCAGTTTGTGAGAGATCAATTGGATCGCAAAGAAACCACTCTTGAACGGATTGAGCATGTCGCGGTTTCGCCAGAGATCGGTGAACGTCTGCGAAATAACGCGTACACGCATCCGCAGCTCGTCGTCCGAGCGATGATTGGTATCCTCGAAGCAAACGGCTTCGGGAGCGAATACGCTCCGCAAACCTTGCCGATAGAGGCTTGTGCAGATCAGAAAATCGGAGCAGGCTTCGGCGTACATCGGCTCGTATGCTGCTTTTCGAACGGCATAGAGACATCCCGACGCACCGATCAGCGAACACGCCCGGCTTTCGGCCAACTTGATAAACGTTTCGTAGCCCCAATAGCTCTGCACGCCTTTGCCGACGGTCGTTCGCTTGTCATCGACATAAACGAGCCGCCCGGCTACGCAGCCGACAGTTTCATCGGCAAATGCCGGAAGCAGCAGGCGAAAGACATCCGAGTCGTACGTTGTCGTCGCGTCCGAGAACAAAACGATCTCGCCCGACGCAACCTCGACGGCGTTATTCTGCGTGGTCGTCTTGCCGACACGACCTTCCTGACGAAAGAGCTTTACGCCGCGGCCTTCGAATTCTTTGACGATCGCATCCGTGCCATCCGTCGAACCATCCGAGGCGACCAGTATCTCGAGTTTTTCTGCCGGGTAGTCAATACGGAGAGTGCTCTCAAGCTTTTCGCGGATCGCGGCTTCCTCGTTAAACGCGGTGATCAAAACCGTAACATGCGGCTCGATGTCGGAACGGCGTTTGGTCTCGGGCGACAAACGGCTGTACAGATACACGAGCAAAGGATAGCCCGCATACACGTATCCAAGCGTACCCATCGATGCCCAAAATACTATCTGTTCCAGACTATCTATCATGCTGGTTGCACCGCCATCTGCGGTGCCGATTCCTCCGTCTTCTCAACTTCGAGGCTGTACGTCCTTCGAAATGCGACCGCGTAGGCGATCAGGTAATAGATAAACCATTGATATGCCACCGAGGCGAAAAAGCTTGATACGAGATATCCGACGATGCTCGCCTGGAGGCCGATCGCCAGGTAGTAGTACCAGCCGCCTTCTTCTGCATCGAACAGTTTTCTCTCGATCGCCCCGAGTTTGCGAAACGGGCTGATGATGAAAACCAAATATGCTATCAAGCCGATGATTCCAAGCTCCGACGACACCTGCGTAAACGCATTGTGCGTCCCCAGATTTCGAACGCCGACGATCGGAGAGTTTCCGAGACCGATGCCTTGCGGATTTCTGATCGACGTCCAGATCGAACGTATCAGCAGTTCCTTTCTCTGGTCGCTAGATCCAACAACATCGAGTCCGGGTAAAAAGATCGAAAGCATTCGCAGGCCGTAATTGCCCGGAGCCGCGATCAATGCAACAACACTAACTACTAACGAGATTAAAGTGACATTAAGCCGATATTTCCTGCCCAATTTCCATGAAAGTACCGCTAAACATGCCAAAAGGCCAATAAATCCACCTCGCGAGAAGGTAACCATGTTCGCAGCGATGAAAAGGCCGCCCATTACGAAGTAGATCAGCCGCCAAACCGTGCTCTTCGCCGCGACCCCGAGAGTAATCGCGAGCGGCGTCATCATCACGAAATGCAGCGCCATCTCATTCGGATTGCCAAAGAGGCCGTTGATATCGACCTGGATACGATAGTCCTCGACCGCAAATTTGCCCTGCGAATAAAGATCAAGCGCCGCGACCGCAAGATAAACGCCGATGCCCAAACTGAGCCACATCATGCCCATCAGCCGCTCGCGGGTACGAACGACATTGATCATCACGATGAACATGATTACGGCTTTAACAAAGGGTTCGTTGAATGTTTCCCAGGCCAGGGCAGGATCTTTGGCTATCGGCATCGTTATCAAAGAGATGCCGAGCATGACAAGGATCGCCTTGACCTCGGTCGTAAAGATCGTCAGATTGCCCTCGGCCGCAAGTTGGCTGGGGAAGAACACGGCAAGCGTGACGATGCCAAAGTAGATCGTTGTTCCCGTCAAAAAACCAAGGCCCGGCACGATCTCGTATGGCCGGAAAAGGACCATTATCGAGAAAAGATACAGAGCGACGAAAGTAAACAAATGACCGTTTCGCACCAGCCAACGGTCACTGGTGAGAAGGCGATTGTCGCTTTCTTCGCGTTTGATCTGTTTGGCGCCTTTGGGCGAGGTCGGTACAGCGGGCGGCATCTCGACGGAGAAAACGCTCGGCTCAATGACCGATTCGGATTTCACCTTTGGCTTTGGCTTCTCGCCGTAGCTGTAGTTGAGATTTACAAGATTTGTTGGTTCGGCTCCGGTCGCCTCGGCCCCGCTGGGGCGAAGGGGAGCCTGATTGCGGCTCGGATCATCGCGATCTCTGGGCGCAGCCGATATCGGCTTGTAGTCTTTGTCTTTTGAAGTTCCGATGGGCATTTGTGGCGTCGATGAGCATAACCCTCAGAGCGGGATGATGTGGCTATACGGCAACGCCTTCTTTTTCCACCGTGATCATATCGCGGACCTTCATTTTGAGGGCTTTCTCAAACTGCCGGGCCTCATTCACACCGCTAAACGAAAGCTCTTGGAGGTTGGCTTCGATGCGTTTGCGATAGTCCGAAACCAGCGAATCGGACACTCCAAGCATCTCCGCAACCTCAAGCTGAGTGCCCGAGTCCGAGATCAGATAGCAATGCCAGAGAACATTTATCATTCGATCGTACTGCTTCGCCTTGCCGCGAACAGATTTGTTGAGGGTTTTCAGAAACCCATCGACGAAGCCTGCGGCCGCAGTCTCAGCTTCGTTGCGAAGTAGATCTTCCTCAGGCGTCGCACCAGTATCCTTAAATTCGAACGGCATGCGATCGTCTTCGTCACTGTCACCGGCACCACTGCCGACAGGAACGAGGTGAATGTCCATGATTGGCAGCCGCGACATTACAAACGAGCGAAGCGAACGAACATCGACCGGCGAATCGATCGCCTTAAAGACTCTTATGATCAGCTTCTCCAATTCGGGATTGCTGATAACGATCTGCGCGTCGCCGGTGCATCCGACCATACGCGTATCGCGGTGATGAAAGGACACGACCTTGACTCGCTCATCCATCTCCTGCACATCGCGACGCGACTTCTCATTTCGCCATTCGGAAAGGCCATACAGCCGGTCGGCAAGACGGCGATGGGCTTCGGGGTTGCCGATGTTGTCAAATCTTTTGAAGGTCTCGCCCGTCTGGATGAGCGTCGAGATGCGGCGGGCCAGACGGTACGATTCCGGATAGCGTTTGCGCAGCTCGGCCGTAAGCATGTTGGTCAGCTCTATCTGGCTGATCTCGGCTTCGATCTCGGGGTCGGACATTTCCGTATCGATGTAGTGCTGGAAACGGTCTTTGCTCAGGAGAGCGACGAAAAGTTCCTGGGTCAGGTCTGTGTACGCATTATATTTGCCCTCCTCGACGAGGAAGCCGGCACGCTTCGACGCCCGTACCAACGGGTGTGACGAGACGATGCGATGCAGCTCTATCCAGATCTGGTTAACGTCCGAGGTCTTGAGACTATCGTTCCACTTTCCGACCTTGACCTGCTTGTTCTGGATCGAACGCGGGAGCCGATCCTTTTGTTTAACTTCGTTCATAATGAGCCTTTCCGATCTTGGTTGTCCGTATCGAATCGCGAGGATAAGGCTACGTCAAGAGCATCGTGTCGCTCATTCGTTGAGTAAACGATCCGACCTTCGATGCACACAACTTTGCCGTGGCTGCGATGCAATTTCGTCCTACGCGATTGATTTTCTTTGGTAGAGATTTGGCTTTGATCGCTTGCCGAGCAGCAATGCCGATCTGGTTAAAGGCAGGGTGTGAGTTGTGTTCTTCTCACTACCTACAGTTAAGATAGTAACAATTATCTGCACATAGCACAACCATTTTTTGTAATGTTGTATATTGTTTATACACTTCTTGTAAGTAACTGTGTTTAATGTATTTATAGCCCTGAGTTTTTCATTGTGTGCAGCTTTGCACGCACTTTCTTTCTTTTTCTGATAATAGAATTGGAAGGATTCAGCCATTACGGATTTACTTTTGATGTAGCAAAGAAGAGTTATGGTTCCGCGACAAGCTTGTGGTGTGTCTAGTGATCTCTATGTTTTCAACTAAAATGTCAGGCTTTTACAAGAACGAGAATTGCCCCACATCGCACGAGCTGCTTGATTATCAAAACGGCGAGCTCGAAAGGGCGATCGCCACCGAAGTCCGTTTGCACCTTGCGTCGTGTGAATTCTGTTCGGCCGAGGTCGAGTTTTACGTTCACTATCCGCAGGCCGATCTAGCTTCTGAACCTACTGAAGCCGCAAAAATTCCGGCACCACTTTTCGAACTGGCCGAAGCACTATTAAAAAACCGCAACGCGGACGTATCTTCACTAAACGCCCTTCTCAAAGACAAAAAGAGCCTTGTCCTGGACTAGGTTTGATCCGTCTAAGCAATCTGTATTTTATTATTCGGCATTGCCCATCTTACCGATGAGTTCCGGCCATCTGGGGTCTTGATGAAGGCTGACGAGGTTTGGATCGCCTTCGAAGTGGGGCTTGTTCTCGTTACCTAATTTAACGGCTTTCCCGAGCCATTTGAAGGCCAAATCCATGTCGCCGAGAAGAGCGTAAGTCGAACCAACCCAATATGCCATGTCGTGGTCGGCACGCGAAATGGCTAGAGCATCGGGTGTAAGTTGGGCAAGAGCTTCCTCTGTCCGGCCCGCACCTGCAAGGAACTCAGCACAGAGCGGTTTTATGCCTTCCATCCGCGGATTCTCTTTTAGGACTTTTAATATCGCGTCGATAGCCTCGTCCTTTTTGCCCTGATAGTACCAGACGGCAGCCCGGAAGATCTTGATCATCGGATGGTTAGGTTCGACGCGGGAACCTTTATCTAGCTCTTCGATCGCCCGGTCATATTCTTTGCGGTAAAGGAAGATCCGTGAACGGTTATAGGACGCGACCGCTCGTGCGGCGGGGTCGAGGCGGGAGAGTTTTTCGAATGCCTTGAGCGACTCGTCGTATTTGCCGTCAAGACGGTTGATCACACCGACGACGAAGTACAGAGCGGCGTCATTCGGAAACTGCTTCTGCAAAAGCTCGATCTCGCTGCGGGCCTTTCTCTTTTCGCCGCGAGCCATGTAGATCATAACCATCAGCACGCGGGCTTCGACGACGTTCGGATCGTAGAAGAAGGCTTTTGAGAACGCGGCTTCGGCGTAGGTATAATCTTCGGGCTCACCTAAGCCTTTAAAAACGCGGTTTGCATAACAGGCTCCAAGGCCGCTGTATGCAAGTGCAAAATGCGTGTCGAGTTCGATGGCACGTTTGAAATTGGCGATCGCCGCATCGCAGTCTTCTGCGTCGATCGTGCGGAAAATAAAGCGGCCAAAATTGTCGCGGCCGCGAAGATATTCTTCCCAGGCGTCGGCATTATCGGTAGCCCGTTTTCCAAGTTTTTCCGCCTCGAGATCGGTAAGTTCGAGGCGAAGACCTTCGAGAATTCGTTGAGCGATGCCGTCCTGCAAAGCGAGAATATCGCTGCCCTCTGCGTCGATGCGATCGCTCCAGAGGATGTCGCCAGTTAAGACATCGAGCAACTGGGCGGTTACACGAAGCTTTTCGCCGGCACGTAAAAACCCGGCAGACAACACTGCGTGAACACGCAACTCTTTACCAGCTTCACGCGGATCGATCTCTTTGCCCTGATACTTGGCGATCACGCTGCTTGGCCGAACAATGATCGAACGGATCTGTGCAAGTTCGGTGATCACGGAGTCGGCAAGAGCGAATTCGTAAAAACTCGACGCCGGATCGCCGCTCATGTTTTGAAACGGCAGGATAGCGACGCTCTTTTTCTCCGTGCCCGTCGCTGTTTGTGAAATGTCAGGAGCAAACGACGGAACGCTGGTTGAGATGACCGACGGAAACGACTGGGACGAACTCGGAGCTTCAGGGGTTGACTTGCCAGTGAACCAATTGAGGACACGTTTAACCGCGCCGCCGTCGGCATGGGCCGGTGCAAAGGTGTCATTTGGCATCAACTGAGCTCCGGCAATCTGCTCCATTATGGCCCGCAGTTCGTCACGCATTGTCGCAATTTTCTGATAGCGGTCTTTCGGATCTTTTGCGAGAGCCTTGTCGATGATCTGTTGAAGCTGAGCCGGGACCGCCTCTTTTCGCAATTCCGCAACAGGCTTTGGCGTTCCATAGAGAACCTGATGGCGCACGTCGATCACTGTCTTGCCCTGAAATGCCCATATGCCGGTAAGCATTTCGTAAATCAGAACGCCGGTCGAAAAGATATCGCTTCGATGATCCGCGCGTTCGCCCTTTGCCTGTTCGGGGGCAGCATAGGTTGCAGTACCGTAGGGAATTCCGAGTTCAGTGATCTCGTTCCGATCCTGGCCGCCTGTCTGTTCGATCTGGTCGTCCTCGACCAATTTCGCGAGGCCAAAGTCGAGAATCTTCACTTGGCCTGTGTCGGTGACCATAATATTACCGGCCTTGATATCTCGGTGAATTATATTTTTTGAATGTGCGTAAGCCAGGGCATCGGTAACTTGGATCGCGATGGATAGGGCACTCTTCAGTTCCAGAGCCCGGCCACTCACCAGCTGCCGGACGTTTTTGCCCTCAACATACTGCATCGCGATATAGAAGACGCCTTCGGCATCACTGAAATCGTAAATGGTGCAGATATTCGGGTGGTCGAGCTGAGAACAGAGTTGAGCTTCGCGTTCGAAGCGACGAAAGTTCGCCGTCTTTTGCGTAAGTTCGGGAGGAAGAACCTTGATCACCGCCGAACGGTTGAGCTTGGTGTCTAGAACCTTATAAACCGTACCCTGGCCGCCAGAGCCGATCTTTTCGAGGATCTTGTATTGGTTAATTTGCGAACCGATCATACGAGTGCACAATGCGTGATGCAAAGTGCAAAATAAAGCGGCTGTCTTGCCGCGTCCATCAAATTAAGTCCTGACAACATCAAATCTTAAAGCAAACTTCTTAATTTTGCATTGTGCACTTTGCATTTTGCATTGTGTTTGTCCGGCCAACTGCCGGCTCAATCAGGATGAATCGTTCAGCCACGCGGCGGGTCGCCCCAGCCGGAACCAACATACGCACCATTTTCTACGATGCAGGGAACGGTCGGGTCGCCGCCTGATATCTCGAACATCTCACGCTGCCTGATCTTATCTTTCTGTGCATCGTAGTCGGTGAAAGAAATACCAAGACCATCGTAATGATCGCGAGCTTGCTGACAGTACGGACAGCCCGGTTTTGTGTACATCACTATTGCCATTGTTCAAAATTACACCTTTTGGATAAGATAATCTAGCCTGGATAAAGCCGAATCACCTGCCCAGCGGGTTGCAATAAAGCAAGAAAGCCATTCCGCCCGTTTTTTCAAATATGACGCTGCCTGACATCTTTAAGCCATACAGTAATCTCGTTGAGATAGAGATACTAGGCGAAAAACATCTGGTTCCGGAGAATAATTCGCTTCTCCGGTGTTTTCAGTTTCTCGCTATGGAAAGTATTTCGTACGGCGACTTCTGCTGGAATGGCGAATGTTTAAATTGTCAGGTATGGATCGAGAACGGTGACAAAGAGAAAGGAATCATGGCGTGTCGCACTGACGTAGTTGAGGGAATGAAGATCGTCAGAATGGACGAGCGGATTGAGATGGAGATCGAATAAACGATTGCAGAATTCGATCTTTCGAAGTTCCACATCACCAATCACATCGAACCAACCGATCCGCTGTCACGCTGTCAATATTTCGGTACACTGGGATCGACATCGTTTGACCAAGCGGTGATTCCGCCGACGAGATTTGATAGAGAGCCGGCGAAGCCGCGTTGCTGCATTGCTTCGATCGCACGGGCGCTGCGGCCGCCCATTTTGCAGTGGATGACGGTTTCGCGCGTCGGGTCGATCTCATCCATGCGGGCGATGACCTCGCCAAGCGGTATCAGCTTCGCTCCGTCGATCTTTGCAAAGGCGTACTCGTCTGGTTGGCGAACGTCGATCAGTTGTATATCTACTCCTGCATCCATTTTTGCTTTCAGCCCGGATGCGCTTATTTCTTGCATGTTGATTAGTTCCTCAATTTAGATTGCTAAAACACCATCTTATCATTCTATCGAGACGAATCGGCAAGTTCGTCCTTGCGTTCTTGCTCCCTCTTGAAAACGCAATTTGATCGTTGGCAGATACTGTGGCGCCAACGAAAGGAAATGACCGTGGCACCACGAAAGTCATCGTTACCAAGCAGTTACGGCTCCAAAGGATTGACAATTCTTTACAAATTGAGGCTGTCTACACACACGGGAAGTGATATAAAATACGATACTTAAGGCGAATACCTATGTGGAATTCACGAATAAGATCGTATCTGTGTGCGCTGCTCGCTGCGGCGAGTTTGGCCTGCGGTTCATCGGGCGGTAATCGAAACTCGCGTGCGAATACGAATACCGAGGGCGATCAACAGGTGCAAACTATTACGATCACTGTCGGCAAAAGCGAGTCGCGTGATGTGGCGTCGTTTATACAGGCGACGGGAAGTTTGACTGCTGATGAAACTTCAGATATCGCACCAAAGACCGCTGGCAAGATCTCGAACATAGGCGTTAATGTTGGCCAGTTCGTATCGACCGGGGCACTGGTGGCGAAAATAGACGACCGCGACGCCCGGCTGCAACTCGCTACGGCTCAGGCGGCGGTAAAGCGGGCGCAGGCAGGCGTTTTGCAGGCTGAGGCGAGGCTCGGGCTGGGGCGGGGAAGTGCCTTTAATGCTTCGACAATACCTGAGGTTCGGGCCGCAAATGCAAACTACGAGCAGACGCTCGCCGAGTTGCGACAGGCCGAGGCGAACGAAAAGCGTTATGGTGAACTTACTGAGACGGGCGATGTTGCGATGATAACGTACGAGCAGTTTCGCACGGCTCGTGACACGGCAAGGGCACGTTCTAATGCCGCCCGTCAACAGCTTGATGCCGCTGTCAACACGGCACGTCAGAGCAACCAGGCAATCGCCAGTGCCAAGGTCGATGTCGAATCCGCGCAGACACAAGTCGCGGACGCCCAACAGGCGATCGCAGATACTGTCATCCGTGCCCCGTTCCCTGGTTTTGTCAGCAACCGCCCGGTGGCGGTCGGCGAGTATGTCTCAAGCGCGTCGATAGTTGCGACGCTCTTGCGGACGAATCCGATAAAAGTTCAGATTAAGGTTGCCGAGGCCGATGTTCCGTATATTGGTGTCGGGCGCGGCATTTCGGCGCAGTTCGATGCCTATAAGGACCGCCGATTTCAAGGCACGGTTACCGCAGTTAACCCGGCGATCGATCCGCTGTCACGTTCGGCCCAGGTCGAAGCGTTGATCGAGAACGGCGACAACGCACTTAGGCAGGGAATGTTTGCAACCGTCCGCATAACTCGCGAAGGGGGCAGCAAAGGCATTTTTGTTCCAAAGTCGGCTCAATATGCTGATCAGGCGACTCAAGCGTATCGCGTGTTTGTCATAGTTGAAGGTATAGCAAAATTGCGAACGGTTCAGTTGGGAGTCGAAGAAGGCGATTTCATTCAGATTGTCGATGGCGTCAACGCCGACGAGACGGTTGCGACCAGCAATCTCGACCAGCTCTACGAAGGTGCAAAGGTGAGTTTCTAATTATGCAATGGCTCGCTGAAATTTGTGTGCATCGTCCGGTCTTTGCGACCGTGATCGTGCTATTTCTGACGGTTGTAGGCGGGTTTAGCTTTTTCACGCTTGGAGTTGACCGGTTTCCCAAGATCGATCTGCCGACAATCTCGGTCGGGACGACTAATACTGGAGCATCGCCTGAGGAGATCGAGACAGAGATCACGGATGTGATCGAGGGAGCACTAAATACGGTTCCGGGCGTCGAGGAAATGCGTTCAAGCTCGTCGCGTGGACGCTCAAATGTAACGCTCACATTCAACCTCGAAAAAGACCCGGATGTAGCGTTTCAGGAGATCCAACAAAAACTTAGTGGTGTCGGAAACCGTCTGCCGGACTCAGCGGATCCGCCGTCGGCTCAAAAGAGCGACCCTGATTCTCAGCCGATCCTGATGTACACGATCAGTGCTCCGCGCGACATCATGGAGCTGACTGAGCAGGTCGAGCAACTAATTCAGAAACGC